>NZ_JASCOM010000003.1:0-115931 GCF_029959925.1 Pseudomonas sp. PS02303 | reverse complement strand
TGCGTGGGCAGAAGGGACGCCATCGCGAGCAGGCTCGCTCCCACATTGGAATGCGTTCCCCTGCAGGAGTGAGCCTGCTCGCGATGGGGCCCTAAGCATCACCGACTGATCCGTGCCGTTCATACGACTGTCGAATTTATCCCCACCTCACCCACGCATCTGTTAAAACCCGAACTTTCCTTTTCACCCTCAGGCCGCCTGCATGTTTTCAAACCTGATGAGCCGCATAAGCCGCCGCTGGCTGCACTGGCTGTGCATGGCCACGCTGGTCGTCGGCTTGCCCGTCGGGTGCGGCGCACTCAAATACAAAGAGCGTGAGCTGTTGTTCCGCATCGAGCCGGGCACCGCCGGCTGGTATCGCGGTTTACCAACAGACGTCCAGGAATTCGATATCAAGCCTGCCAGCTTCAAGGACGGGCAAAACCTGCATGCCTGGTGGTGGCCGGCCGCGCGCCGCGATGCGCCGTCGATCCTGTATTTGCATGGCGTGCGCTGGAACCTGACGGGCCAGGCGTTCCGCATCGAGCAGTTGCGGGCGATGGGTTATTCGGTTCTGGCCATCGACTACCGCGGCTTCGGCCAGAGCAAGGGGGACCTGCCGTCGGAAGCCAGTGTCTACGAGGACGCCCGCGTCGCCTGGGAGCGCTTCAAGACGATGCAACCGGACGCCAACAAGCGCCTGATCTATGGCCATTCACTTGGCGGAGCAGTGGCCATCGACCTCGCGGCAGACCTGGCGGCGCAGGCGAAAAAACAACGCAACCCGATACCGGTGCGCGGTCTGGTGATCGAGTCCACGTTCACCTCGCTAGGCGATGCCGTGGCGCAAGTGGCCGACAGCAACCTGCCGGTGAAATGGTTGCCGGTGCGCTGGCTGCTGTCGCAGAAATTCGATTCCATCGACAAGATCGTCGACATCGACATGCCGCTCCTGGTGGTGCATGGCCTGGCCGACCCGTTCATGCCCTCGCGGTTCAGCCAGCAGCTGTTCAACGCCGCCAGCGAACCCAAGCGTCTGCTGTTGATCCCCGGCGGCACGCACAACAACAGCATGAGCCGGGGTGGCAGCCAATACCGCCAGGCACTCGAAGGTCTGATGAAAGCAAAACCACCGCAGATCGCCGGGCCTAGCGGTAACCCCGGGCTTGCAGGTTGAACAGCTGCGCATAGCGCCCGCCCGCCGCCACCAGACTGCCGTGATCGCCGCGCTCAAGGATCGCCCCCTTATCCAGCACGATGATGTGGTCGGCGTTGCGCACGCTGGAAAACCGGTGCGAGATCAGCAGCGTCATGCGGCCTTCGGTGTGCTGGCTGAAATGCTCGAACACCGCCGCTTCCGCTGCCGGGTCGAGTGCCGAGGTCGGCTCGTCCAGAATCAGGATATCGGCGTTACGGCGCATGTAAGCGCGAGACAAGGCAATCTTCTGCCACTGCCCTCCGGACAACTCCTGGCCACCGGCAAACCAGCGGCCCAGTTGAGTGGCGTAGCCTCGATCCAGCCCCTCAATGAACGGCGCCGCCATGCCTTCGGTGGCCGCTTCTTTCCAGCGTTGCTCATCGTTGAACGCCAGCGTGTCGCCGACGCCGATGTTCTCGCCGACGGAAAACTGATAGCGGATGTAATCCTGAAAAATCACGCCGATGCGCCGGCGTAGCGCGTCTTCTTCCCAGGCCTGCAAATCGCTGCCGTCGAGCAGAATGCGCCCGTGATCGGGGCGATACAGACGGGTCAGCAACTTGATCAGCGTGGTCTTGCCCGAACCGTTCTCCCCCACCAGCGCCAGGCTGTGCCCCGGCACCAGGTGCAAGTCGATGCCTTCAAGGGCCGCGCGGCTCGCCCCCGGATAACGAAAACCAACGTTCTCGAATCGCAAACCATCGCCAGGCACGGCGCCCACCGTGAGATGCCCGGCATCGGCCACCACCGGCTCGGCGAGGTATTCGTAGAGGCTCGACAGGTACAGACCATCCTCGTAGAGACCGCTGATGGCGCTCAAACTACTGCTCACCGCCGTCTGCCCCTGCTTGAACAGCACCAGGTACATGGTCATCTGCCCGAGGCTGATCTGGCCGTGGACGGTATCGACCACCACCCACGCATAGGCGAGGTAAAACGCCCCCGTGCCGAGCAACCCCAGCACAAATCCCCAGCCATCGCGGCGCAAGGTCAGCCGCCGGTCTTCGGCATACAGGCGAGCAAACGTCTCGCGATAGCGCTTCAATAGCAGCGGCGCGAAGCCGAACAGCTTGACCTCTTTGATGTAGCCCTCGTGGGAGAGCAGCGTTTCGATGTAGTTCTGCTGCCGACTCTCCGGCGCCCGCCGCGTGAACAGCCGGAACGCATCCCCGGAAAAATGCGCCTCGGCGAAAAACACCGGCAACGCACCCACCACCAGCAACACCAGTGCCCAAGGCGAAAAATGCACCAGCAACACGCCGAAGCTGATCAACACGATCAGGTTCTGGACCAGCCCCAGCGACTTCATCACCAACGCCAAAGGCCGGGTCGACGCCTCGCGCCGCACCCGCACCAACTTGTCGTAAAACTCGGAATTCTCGAACTGCACCAGCGACAACGTCTGGGCCTTCTCCAGAATCATCGTGTTGACCTTCTGCCCCAACTGCACCCGCAACAACGACTGCTGAACCGACAACGCCCGCTGCGTCCCGGACAACAACGCCAGCACGCCCGCCTCGAACAACACGTAACGCACCACCGGCCACAACGGCGCACTGCCCTGCTGCGCGTGCAATTGCATGGCGAAAACCACTGCGTCAACGATGCGCTGGCCCAGCCACGCGGCCAGCGCCGGAAGGACACCGGCGATCAGGGTCGCCAGCACGAGGCCGAGAAACAGCCCACGAGAAGTGCCCCAGACCAGCAGCAAGGCGCGCCGAGCCTGGTCGAGTAATGAGGTGAAACGAGAAAGTGCCGCAGGCATGGATTGATGAACTCGGCAAAGGAAGTCGCTGAACACTACAAAGACGTCATGGTACTTCAGCCAGAAATCCCACAGGCGAGAAACACCTGTGGCGAGGGAGCTTGCTCCCGCTGGGTCGCGCAGCGGCCCCAAAAAAGGCACCGCTGCACACCCCAACATCAGTTACCGCTCACCCCGGCAAACCGCACCTACTTGGGCAGATCAATCCTATCCAACACCCGGTTCGCCGTGATCTCCGCCATCATGATGCTGTTGGAAATACCCAACAGCGCATAACGCGACTCACCCTCCAGATGATCCACCAACTGGTGAACCATCACATCGACCGAGGCCAGCGTCTCGACCAGATACACCGCCAGGGTTTCGGCCGTAGCCTCGGGATCCACGGAAAACAAGGTGCTGCGGGTTCGCGGGGTGGCTTTGATGTCGGCATTCGACGGAAAGTGAAAGTCGAGTGCCCGCTCGGCGGCCTCGTTGAGCTTCTTTGAATCAGGTTCGTAGGGAGAGACCGGATCGGTGTCCGGTGGGTTGGGTGTTACCTTGAACATTGGCTCTAACCTCATCTAAGAGTGAGGCTGCAACCCGTTCGCGACTAAACGAAATGGAGGCAGCTGTGCACAGGTTAGTCGACCGATGAGCCAAGAAATCGGCGCGCCCGAAGGCGCCCTGCGCACAGCCACCATCAGGAGCAGGATGAGATACCCGACTGATAGAGACATCGTGCGACTTGACTACAACGGGCGACTAAACCCGACCACTGATGAGCAGTGGCAGGGAAACGATTGAGTCCGGGGTCAAACCGCACAAGCCGGCGGATTCTGGCGCAGCCGTAGGCAACGGCGCAAGGTTTTGTAGCTTTCAGGACGTAACCTTGACGGGTTTTAAACAAGCCCCGTTTCATGGTTAAACAACCGAGTCAGGTGGCTCACAAAATGCCCGCTCAAAACGCTCACTGGGAATCCTGAAACCGCGCCCGATACCGCCCAGGACTCTCCCCCGTCCACTTCTTGAACGCCCGATGAAACGCACTCGGCTCCTGAAACCCCAGCTGCTCAGCAATGTCACTGATACTCGCCCGACTCTCACGCAACTGCTCAAACGCCACCCCACGCCGCACTTCATCCTTGATCTCCTGATACGAACAGCCTTCCCGCTCCAGCTTGCGGCGGAAGGTGCTGGGGCTCAGGTGTTGTTCGAGGGCGAACGCCTGTAAGGTCGGCCATTGGCTGTAATGGCTGTTGCGCAGGCGCTGATGGACTTGTGATGCCAGGCCATGCTGGTTGCGGAAGCGGATCACCAGCCATTGCGGTGCCGTGCGCAGGAACACTTTCAGTGAAGCCAGGTCCTGGACCACCGGCAGGCGCAGGTAGTGGCTGGCGAATTCGATTTCGGTGCGTTCGGCGCCGAAGGTCAGGTTGGGGCCCCAGAGCAGTCGGTCGTCGCTGAGGGAGACGCGCTCGTGGCGAAAATCGGCGCGGTCGATCGGGATGCGCCGCCCGCCCAGCCAGCACAGCAGGCTGATCATCAACACCAGGAACGTCTCTTCACCGAAACGGCTGGCGTCTTCGTTTTGCGCGTGGCTGTCCAGGCTGATGATCGCGCGTTTGCCGCGCACCGTCAGGGTGCCGCGAAAGTCGCGCAGGAACAGCGCGAAGTTGGCCAGGCACTGGCGCATGGCTTTGTGCAGGTCGGGTTCCTGGATCAAGGCGCGGCAGATCAGCGCGAAGCTGCCGGGGGGCATGCCGTGGGAGTCGAGTCGGAAGAACTCATCGTTCAATTCGCGGATCTGAATCAGCCATAGCGCAGCAAACGCGCTCGCCGGCACACGGGCGGTCGGCTGCTCGATCAATGCCGGGTCGATGCCCGCCTCTTCCAGCGCAGCTCGCGAACGCTGCGGATTGTCCCCCTGCCCATGGATCATCGCCTGCACGAAGTAGGCCGCCACTGAGTCCTTTTCCCGCATTTGAACGCTTCTCTCCCCATCGCCCGACTGGCAAAAAACACCAGCACCGTTGAACAGTTGCGGCATAGGACAACCGCCCTGCCGGTTCTAGACTCGCGGCCAATAGTACGCCTTCGGCCGTTACGTCGGCCAAGGTATCGCAGGGTTTGATCGGAAGGACGGAACATGAATCTGCAAAACATCGGCGTGATCGGCGCGGGTACCATGGGCAACGGCATTGCGCAAGTCTGCGCAGTGGCCGGCTTCAACGTGACCTTGATCGACATCTCCGAGAGCGCGCTGCAAAAAGCCCTGGCCACCGTTGGCAAAAACCTCGACCGGCAGATTGCCAAGGAAACCCTGACCGAAGCGCAAAAGCTCGACGCCCTCGCCAGGATCCGCACCAGCACCGATTACAGCAGCCTGCACAACGTGCAGCTGGTGATCGAAGCCGCCACCGAAAACCTCGACCTGAAACTGCGCGTGCTGCAACAGATCGCCGCGCAGGTCAGCGCCGAGTGCGTGATTGCCTCCAACACCTCGTCGCTGTCGATTACTCAACTGGCCGCCAGCGTCAGCCAGCCTGAGCGTTTCATCGGCCTGCACTTCTTCAACCCGGTGCCGGTGATGGGCCTGATCGAAGTGATTCGTGGCCTGCAAACCAGCGACGCGACCCACGCCCTGGCGTTGGATATGGCCACCACCCTCGGCAAAACCGCGATCACCGCCGGCAACCGTCCGGGCTTCGTGGTCAACCGGATTCTGGTGCCGATGATCAACGAAGCAATTCTGGTGTTCCAGGAAGGCCTGGCCAGCGCGGACGACATCGACGCCGGCATGCGCCTGGGCTGCAATCAGCCGATTGGCCCGCTGGCGTTGGCCGACCTGATCGGTCTGGACACCGTGCTGGCCATTCTCGAAGCGTTCTACGACGGTTTCAACGACAGCAAATACCGCCCCGCTCCGCTGCTCAAGGAAATGGTCGCCGCCGGCTACCTGGGACGCAAGACAGGACGTGGCTTCCATGCCTATGCCTGAGCGTTGCTCGCGCTTCGCCGAGTACCGGGACATCGTGCTGGAGTTGTTCGCCAGCAAGGGTTTCGGGCAGGTCGGCATGCGTGAGCTGGCAACGTGCCTGGGGCTGTCCCCGGGCTCGTTGTATCACCATTACCCGAGCAAGCAGCACTTGCTGCTCGACCTGATCGAGGAGTTCTACGAAGAACTGCTGTCGACCCTGGGGCGCATCGACCAAAAAGGCTCGGCAAAACGCGACAAACTGCCCAACCTGATCCGCGCGCATTTGAATCTGCACCGGGAAATGCCCTGGCATTTTCGCCTGGCGGAGCGCGACAGCGGCTGCCTGAACGCCGAGCAACAAGCGCGTGTTCGACAGTTGCGCGAGCAATACGAGCGCACGCTATTGAAGATGCTCGGCGCCCCGTCCCGCCTCGGCGAACAGGGTTTGATCGCCGCCGGACACGCCATCGCCAACTTGCTCAACAGCGCCCCCGGCTGGCTGGCAAATCACCCGCTGGAGGAAGCGCAGCGCGATGAGTTGCTGGAAAGCCTGGTGATCGGCGCCGTCGAGCGCCTGCTGCGCCCATCACCCGCCACGCGTGCGGCGGCCTGAGTGTTCAAGCAATAAGCCTCGCTTCTTCCATAGAAAAAACGTCTAAACAAACCCGGCACGATTCCACGTCTAACGCTTTGCTACTTGGAGTCCATTCAAAGGCCAATGTGGGTCTCCAGACCCACGGTTACCGGGAGCAAAACATGAAAATCAATCCCTACCTCATCTTCAACGGCGACTGCAAAGCCGCTTTCACCTTCTATGAGCAAGCCCTGCCAGGCCAGATCGAAATGATGATGACCTTCGGCGAAAGCCCGGCGCGCGAACACTTCCCCGCCGACTTGCACAACCTGATCATTCATACCCGTCTGGCCGTGGGTGATCAGGCGATCATGGGTTCGGACACCACACCGGATCGCCCCACGGATGACATGAGCGGTTGCTCGGTCTCGCTGTGGATGGTGAATTGCGAAAAGGATCAGTGACGAGTTCCAGACATCCAACAGCCCGATCAGGAAAGGTTGGGCTGGCGCAGTAGCGCCTACCCCTTCACGCACACCACCTGACGCAAGGTGTGCAGCACTTCCACCAGTTCGCGCTGGGCGTGCATGACGTGGTCGATGTTTTTGTAGGCCATGGGGATTTCATCAATCACGGATGCATCTTTGCGGCACTCGACGTGGGCGGTGGCGCGGACCTGATCTTCGACGGTGAACAGGCTTTTCGCTTTGGTGCGGCTCATGACGCGGCCGGCGCCGTGGCTGCAGGAACAGAACGATTGCTCGTTGCCGAGCCCGCGAACGATGAAACTTTTCGCGCCCATCGAGCCTGGGATGATCCCCAACTCGCCCTTCTGCGCCGACACCGCGCCCTTGCGGGTGACCAGAATATCCTGGCCAAAGTGCCGTTCTTTCTGCACATAGTTGTGGTGGCAGTTGACCGCTTCCAGAGCGACTTCGAACGGCTTGCTGATCACTTTACGTGTGGCCTGAATCACCGCGTGCATCATCAAGGCCCGGTTCTGTCTGGCGAAATCCTGGGCCCAACCGACGGCTTCGACGTAATCATCAAAATGCCGGCTGCCTTCTTCGAAATAGGCCAGATCACGGTCCGGCAGGTTGGCGAGGTGCTGGCGCATGTCGGCCTGAGCCAGTTGAATGAACAGGTTGCCGATGGCGTTGCCAACCCCGCGTGAACCGCTGTGCAGCATGAACCAGACGCGGTCGGTTTCATCCAGGCACACCTCAATGAAGTGGTTACCGCTGCCCAGCGTGCCCAGATGCCCGCGATTGTTGGTGTTGGCGAGTTTGGGATATTTGTCGGTGATCGACTTGAACCGCGAGTTCAGCGCGGCCCAGGCCTGATCAGCCTGTTTCGGAACGCTATCCCAAGCCCCTTTGTCCCGCACGCCACGCCCGACTGTGCGGCCATGGGGCACGGCTTTTTCGATTGCGCAGCGCAATCCATGCAGGTTATCCGGCAAGTCAGCGGCGGTCAGCGATGTGCGCGCGGCGATCATGCCGCAGCCAATGTCAACGCCGACAGCGGCGGGAATGATCGCACCCACCGTCGGAATCACACTGCCAATCGTCGAGCCTTTGCCCAGGTGCACGTCAGGCATCACCGCCAGGTGTTTGAAGATAAACGGCATCTTCGCGGTGTTGATCAATTGCTGCCTGGCTTCGTTTTCGACCGGGACGCCTTCGGTCCAGAGTTTGATCGGTTTACCGTTGGCGACTTCCAGCAGTTGGTAGTTAGGTGCTTGCATGTTTTCGAACAAGTGGCGCCTCGGCCCCTTGAGTTCCTTGGTTATTTCCTGGTTTCCAGGATCTTGTCAGCGAGCGCTTTGACCCGCTTGATCGACAGGTTGTGCGTGGGCACCGTCTGATGAAAGAAGCGCCTCTATCTTACGCCCGAATATTCCCCTGAAAACCTCAACGTGATCACAGAACCAGTGGGAGCGTGGCTTGCCCGCGAAGAACGATGACACGCAATACCTGAAAAACCGTGGTGCGTGCTTCGCGGGCAAGCCTCGCTCCCACTGGATTTTCGTCGCTCGTGGACTTAACGGCATCCGCCGAGGCCGCAGATGTTGAATGTCGAACGCGCTCTTCAGAGCTTGGCGATGGAGACCTCGGTGAATTTGACGAAGGCAATCACCTCGCTGCCCACGCATTTAAACCGTCGCGCTGAAGCCGACAACCCAGCAGCACGACAACCATTCGTCGCCTATGAAAACCTGGCGTACAACAGGCGGCCCTCTCTGGCTTAGGGATTGCACAAGCCGGTCTTGGCAGCCCCGGAACGACGTAATTCTGACGCGGCGGCCCTCTAATCAATGCTTGGTCAGTCCCCCCGGAGATGTAACGTGTCAACTCTCAATGAAATCGCAGCGAACCACGCGAGAATGGCTATGGCAAAGGCGCAAGAGTCGACCGGACTGAGTGAGCGACATCTTCAAATCGTCGGCAGCGTCGAAATCCGCACCAGCGATGAACAACCCCACGTTCCACTGCACTTCATCACCGTGACGCCGGAAAACCACCTCGCCCAGGCGGCTGGCTACTAACGCCGTCCCCTGACGAAAGAACCCGGCGCAATGGCCGGGTTTTTCTTTTAATCAACCCATGCCCTTGCCCACGATTGGCGCCGACGCGCCTAAACTCAACTGACAACGAACTCGCCCTGCGATTGGAGGATGAGGCACTGTCATGTTTGAAATCTCAGCGGTGGCGCGGGTGAAGCGCTTCGCCGCAAACACGGCCGGCCGGGATTTCGCGGTTGGCGACATCCATGGCCACTTCACTCGCCTGCAAGCTGCGCTGGATGCCGCCAGGTTCACCCCTTCGGTCGATCGCCTGTTCAGTGTTGGCGATCTGATTGACCGCGGGCCCGAATGCCGCGCCGCGCTCGATTGGCTGGACAAGCCGTGGTTCCACGCCGTGTGCGGCAACCATGATGACTACGTGGTTCACTTCGATACCTGTGCCGTCGATAGCTGGATCTTCAACGGCGGCTTATGGTTCACGCACCTGTCGCTGCCCGAACAGAAAACATTCGCCGCGACGTTCGCCGAGTTGCCAATCGCAATCGAAGTCGAAACCGCCCAGGGCCTGATCGGCATCGTGCACGCCGATTGTCCGTTTCCATCATGGGCTCAATTGCGAAACGAACTGCAATCGCCCAAGAGCAGCCAGCGCCTGATGCAAGTCCAGAACCGCTGCCTATGGTCCCGCAGCCGCCTCGAACAACGGGAAACGCAGGGCGTTGCGGGCCTGCGTGCGCTGGTGGTCGGGCATAGCCCCATTCCCGTGCCCGTCAGGCTTGGTAATGTGATTCATATCGACACGGCGGGGTGGAGGCCGGCGGAGGGCTATTTCACCCTGCTGAATCTCGAAACGCTTGAGCCGGCGCCTTGAGCATCCTGTACCGCTCGTCCTGACCTCGGCACGTTCACCTTCCATGCTTTTCCAATGGGTACATCCACTCGCACAGCAGGTGCAAACGATGAACAGCAAAATTGCTCCTCTCATGCTCGCCGGACTTGTCTCGATCTGTCCGCTCTACTCGCTCGCAACCGAGAAAACCACCGAAGACGCCACCCTCCCACCCAGCGCACTTCCCGGGCTCAACCAAGGCGAGTCGAATGCAGAAAAGGCTGACAAAAAGGGCGAGGAAGCATCGGGTTCCAATTCCGGCGCGGAATCGCATGAGATAGAAAAAGACGCCGCTGGTTCGAGTGGTTCAGGGAATGAAGGAGCCAAGTCGAAGCCGCAACAGTAAGCCTGCAGGCGAGTGGTGCACGGGCGTGAGTACGATAAAGGGCATCCCCCACGGCGCGAACTCATCCCGGCACTGACGGTGATTGGCCGAAAACCCGTCACTTTTTGTGGCGGGCTTTTTTGCGTACGGCGCGTCGGATCGACGTTAGTCAGCCTCCAGTTCCAGGCAAGGCGCGGGCCGCCTGGTCAGGGTGCTTATATCCCAAAAACACAGGCCTGGTGACAGGACGAATAACCCTGAAATCAAGGCGCTGACCTGTTGCACCCGCCACGCCTTTCAACTCGATACGCTTTTCCGGATGAGTTTCTTATCAATCTTCCCGACGCTGGTTTTGGGGATTTCGGCGACGAACTTGAACTGCTTGGGGATCGCCCATTTGTTGATGCGGCCGCGCTCGACAAACCCTTGCAGGTGCGTCTCCAGGATCTTGCGGTCGAGGTACTGCCCCGGTTCGGACACCACCAGCGCCATGGGCCGTTCGCCCCATTGCTCATCGGCGATGCCCACGACCGCGACCGACATCACGGCGGCGTGCTCGCTGATCAGGCTCTCCAGTTCCAGGGAGCTGATCCACTCCCCGCCTGTCTTGATCACGTCCTTGATTCGATCCTTGATTTCCACACCGCCCAACCCGTCGATGGAAGCCATGTCGCCGGTGTGCAGCCAGCCATCGCGCCAAAGTTCTGCACCCTTTTCCGGTTCCTTCAAATAGCCCTGGGTCAGCCACGGCGCGCGCACCACGATCTCTCCCAGCGACTCGCCGTCATGGGCAACGTCTTTGCCACTGGCGTCGATGATTTTCAGGTCGACCATCGGCACCGGCGTGCCCGTCTTGATACGAGCAGTCAGTTGGGCTAGCGGGGATTGTTCGAGGTCTTCGTCACGCAGGTACGTCAGGCACAGCAATGGACAGGTTTCCGACATGCCGTAACCGCTGTGCACCTGCATACCTTTGGCGTTCGCTTCGCTGGCAATGCCTAAGGTCAGCGCGCTGCCGCCCAGGAGCATTTTCCAGCCATCAAAACGGGTGTGTGCCGCTTCCTCACAGCCCAGGATCATTTGCAGAAGGGTCGGCACACAGTGGGAGAACGTGACTTTCTCCTCCCGATACAGCCTGACCAGGCTGTTGGGTTCGTAGCGACCGGGGTACACCTGCTTGATTCCCATCAGGGTGGCAACATAGGGCACACCCCAGGCATGCACGTGAAACATCGGCGTGATCGGCATGTAGACATCATCCGAGCGCAGCAGCGGCAACCCCTGATAGACGCCCAAAGTGCCCACGGCATTCAAGGTGTGCAGGACCAGTTGGCGATGGGTGAAATACACGCCTTTAGGATCGCCAGTGGTGCCCGTGGTGTAGAAAAGGGTCGCCACCGAGTGTTCATCGAAATCGGGAAAGTCGTATTGGTCTGCGGCCCCGGACAACAGGTTTTCATATTCCCCCAGCACCGGTAGCGACGTGTCGGTTGCTGTGTCGTCCGTGAGCTGCAGGTAACCTTTGACGGTTTCAAGCCGCCCGTGAATCTGTTCTACCAGCGGCAGGAAATCATCATGCACCAGCACCAGGTCATCCTCGGCATGGTTCATGGTGAAGAGCACCTGATCCGGCGAAAGACGGATGTTCACGGTGTGCAGCACCGCGCCGATCATCGGTATGGCAAAGAAGCACTCCAGGTAGCGATGACTGTCCCAGTCGAGCAGGGCCACCGTATCCCCGGCCTTGACGCCGGCAGCGGTCAAGGCGTTGGCCAGTCGGCGGATCCGCTGGTTGAGGGTCTGGTAGCTGTAGCGCAGTTTGTCGGCATACACGATTTCCCGGCCCGGTTCGTAGCGCACGCCGGACAGCAGCAATTGCTTGATCAGCAAGGGATAGGCATAGGCGCCGTCGGCGGGCGGAATTAATTTTGTCGCCATCATGGTTGTGGTTCCCGGTCCTTTTTACGTGGGCTCAGAACTGCTCTGCATCCAATTGATAGAGGCATTCGCTGCCAGCCTTGGCCGACGCGCTCAACGAGTGGATACGTGGCAGCAGGCGGGCGAAGTAGAAGCGTGCGGTGGCCAGTTTGCTGGCGTAGAAATCGTCTTTGGAGTGCGTGCTCATGGCAGCCTTGGCCATTCGCGCCCACATGTAGGCGTACGCGGTGTAGCCGAATACATGCAGGTACTCGACCGACGCCGCACCGATTTCATTCGGGTTGCTCTGGGCTCGGTCCAACAGCCATGCGGTCAGTTCGTCGAGGGTGTCGAGGGCGGCGTTCAACGGTTGGGTGAACTCGGCGAGGTCAGCGCAGGCGTTGGCGGTAAAGTTGCGGATTTCCGAAGCGAACAGCCGGTAGAGCGCCCCGTCGCTGCCGACGATTTTGCGCCCGACCAGGTCCAGGGACTGGATACCGTTGGTGCCTTCGTAGATCTGGGTGATGCGCACATCGCGCACCAATTGCTCCTGGCCCCACTCGCGAATATAGCCGTGGCCGCCGAGGATCTGCTGACCGTGGAGGGTGGTTTCCAGGCCCATGTCGGTGAGGAATGCCTTGGCCACCGGGGTCAGCAGCGACACCCGTTCCTGGGCGCGACTGCGGATCGCTGCGTCATCACTGTACTTGGCGATATCGAGTTGCAGCGCCACGTAGCTGGAGAACGCCCGCCCGCCTTCGTTCAAGGCCTTCATGGTCAACAGCATGCGGCGTACATCCGGGTGAACGATGATCGGATCGGCCGCTTTGTCCTTGTTCTGCGCGCCCGTCGGCGAACGGCTTTGCAGACGGTCACGGGCGTATTCGACGGCGTTCTGGTACGAACGCTCACCCAACGCCAGCCCCTGGATACCCACGCCCAGACGTTCGTAGTTCATCATGGTGAACATTGCCGCCAGGCCCTTGTTCGGCGCATCGATGATCCAGCCGGTCGCCCCGTCAAAGTTCATCACGCACGTGGCCGAGGCCTTGATGCCCATCTTGTGCTCGATGGAACCGCAGGACAGCGCGTTGCGTTCGCCCAGCGAGCCGTCGGTATTGACCAGCACCTTGGGCACCAGAAACAGCGAAATTCCCTTGGGACCGGCGGGTGCATCCGGTAACCGGGCCAGTACCAGATGAATGATGTTTTCGGTCAGGTCGTGCTCGCCGCCGGTGATGAAGATCTTGCTGCCGCTGATCTTGAAACTGCCGTCGGCCTGAGGTTCGGCACGGGTGCGAATCAGGCCCAGGTCCGTGCCGGCATGCGCCTCGGTCAGGCACATGGAACCGGTCCAGGTGCCGGCGTACATGTTCGGCAGATAGCGTTCCTTGAGCTCCCGACTGGCGTGGGCATTGATCGACAGGCACGCACCGGCGGTCAGCATCGGGTACAGGCCGAACGACAGACTGGCCGAGTTGACCATCTCCTCGACCTGAGCCGAAATGGCCTTGGGCATGCCCATGCCACCGAACTGCGGATCACCACCAACACCCACCCAACCGCCGTCGGCGAATGCCTGGTACGCCGCGACAAAACCGTCCGGCGCCGTGACCGTGCCGTTGCTCCAGGTGCAGCCCTGCTCGTCGCTGCTGCGGTTCAGCGGTGCGATAACCTCACCACTGATTTTGCCAGCCTCTTCAAGGATCGCAGCGGCCGTTTCTTCATCGATCACCTCGCCAAGGCCAGGCAATTTGGCCCACAACCGGGACACCTGGAAGACCTCGTTGAGTACGAAGCGCATGTCGCGCAAAGGAGCTTTGTAATCAGACATCGTTGGCTTACTCGGAAGTGGTCAGGGCATGTGGCATGCCGGGACGTTGAGAGATCGGGGGGTTGTCGGCCTGCGTAACAGGCCCGGGTTCCAGCGCTCGTTCGCGAAGGAGGAAATAAGACAGGGCAGGAATCAGCACCAACGCGCCCAGCATGTTCCACAGGAACATGAAGGTCAGCAGGATGCCCATGTCAGCCTGGAACTTGATCGGCGACCAGACCCAGCACACCACGCCAGCCGCCAGGGTGATGCCCACCAGGCCCACGACCCGTCCGGTAAACGACACGGCGTTGCGGTAAGCCTGAGACAGCGGCAGGCCCTGGCGCTGGTAATGCAGTTGCACGCTGAGCAGATACAACGCGTAGTCCACGCCGATTCCCACGCCCAATGCGATCACCGGCAGGGTCGCGACCTTCACGCCAATGCCCATGGCCACCATCAACGCCTCGCAGAGGATCGACGTCAGCACCAGTGGCAACAGGGCAACCAGGGTCGCACGCCAACTGCGGAAGGTGATCAGACAGAACAGCGTCACCGCCGCATAGACGTACAACAGCATGGTGCGATTGGCCTCGCGCACCACAATGTTGGTGGCCGCCTCAATCCCGGCCGACCCGGCCGCCAACAGGAACTGTCGATCTTCGCTGTTGTTCTCCCGGGCGAATTTTTCCGCGATGCCGACCACGGCATCGAGCGTCTCGGCCTTGTGGTCCTTGAGGAAGGTGATCACCGGCATCAGCGAACAATCGGTGTTGAACAACTCCGGCGAGTTGACCGAGGCTTGCTGCGCAGCGTAATTGAGCACGTCCTGATTGCGCTGGATGCTGTTGAGCTTGGGGTTGCCTTCATAGGTGCCAGCGGTGATTTGGCGCACCGCGTTCACCAGCGAAGCCGTCGCCTGCACGCCCGGATACTGCTGCAGCTCCCAGGCCAGTCGGTCGGCGAGAATCAACGTCTTGTAGTTCAGACAGCCTTCCGGTGCGGTCTTGATCATCACTGCGAACAGGTCGCTGGACAGCGCGTAGTGGCGGGTGATGTAGGCGTTGTCACGGTTGTAGCGCGAGTCGGCACGCAACTCCGGTGCGCCACTTTGCAGATCGCCGATTTTCAGTTGCAGGCTGACCATGAAGCCGCCGATGCCCATCAGCACCGCGACCAATACCGCCCCCGTGGCCCATTTGCGCGTGGTGAAGCGGTCGAGCACGTCCCACAGTTTGCCGAAGCCTTTGTGCCCTTCTGCGCGCGTGTCGATGTTCAGCGCACGCTCGGCCGCCTTGGCGCCGACGCCGACATAAGACAGCGCCACCGGCATCAACAATAGCGAGGTGAAAATCAGCACCGCCACACCGATACTGGCGGTGATCGCCAGGTCCCGGATCACCGGAATATCGATCAGCATCAGCACCGCGAATCCGACGGCGTCGGCCAGCAGCGCCGTGACGCCGGCAATAAACAGACGGCGGAAGGTGTAGCGTGCGGCGATCAGTTTGTGGGTGCCACGGGCGATGTCTTGCATGATCCCGTTCATCTTCTGCGCCGCATGGGACACACCGATGGCGAAGATCAGAAAAGGCACCAGCACCGAATACGGGTCGATGGCATAGCCGAGCCAGGCGACGATGCCGAGTTGCCAGACCACAGCGATCAACGAGCAGCCGACCACCAGCAGGGTGCTGCGCACGCATCGTGTATAGGCGTAAATGATGACCAGCGAAGTGACCACGGCCAGGCCGAAGAACATCATCACTTGAATCAGTCCGTCGATCAGGTCGCCCATCAGTTTGGCGAAACCGATCACCCGGACTTTGTACGGGCCCTTGCCCTCCTCCCCGGCCTTGCGTGCAGCGCTGTCGCCGGCAAACTCGATCTTGTCGCGCAACTGCTCCTCAAGCATCTGCGAAAAGGCGTGGTAGTCGATGCGCTGACCGCTGGCCGTGGCCTTGTCCAGCAACGGCACGATCAGCATGCTCGATTTGTAGTCGCTGGCCACCAGACTGCCGACGATACCGGCGCGGGAAATGTTCTGGCGCAGTTGTTCTATTTCTTCAGGCTTGCCCTGGTAGGTATCGGGCATCACCGGACCACCCTGGAAACCTTCCTCCGTCACTTCGGTCCAGCGCACCGCCGGACTCCACAACGACTTCATCCAGGCGCGGTCGACGCCTTCGGTGAGAAACAATTGATCGTTGACCTGTTTGAGCACGTCCAGGTAAGCAGGGTCGAAGACATCGCCCTGAGTGGTCTCCACCACCACCCGCACCGAGTTGCCCAAACCTCGCAGTGACTGGCGGTTTTCCAGGAAGTTCTGGATGTAGGGTTGGCTCTGCGGAATCATTTTCTCGAAACTTGGACGCAGCTCCAGCCGAGTCGCGGCCATGTAACCGAAGACCAGAGTGGCCAGCGCCATCAACAGCATGAACAGCGGACGGTAGTTGAACACCAGCCGCTCCAGCCGATTGCCGGAATCGCGGTCGAAATCATGCAGATCGCGGATCACCGGCATGGCGTCTTGTTTGATATTGCCCATGTCTGGGTTCTCGCTTTAAGGGTTCGAGGACTTATTCAACGGACAGCGTCCGCGCACCACGGCTGCCGACCACCACCAGCGCATCGGTGATGGCGCGCGTGACGCCCGTCACTGGCACCGGCTGGGCTTGCTGCACCCAGCGCTGTTGCGCACCGGTGCCCTGGCTCGCCAGCATCTGCCCGCCCTGGGTAAACAAGCGGTAATCACCATGGGCATCGACGAGGCCGGCGGTGATGCTGACGTGCAGGCCAGTGTCCAGCGAGGTCCAACTGAGGCCTGCATCGGTGCTGCGCAGCACATTGCCGCGCAAGCCGTAGACGAGCACTTCGCCGGGTTTGCCGACGACGCCGAAAAAGCTGCCCTGATAAGGTGTTTGCAGGGCGGCGAATCGCTGCTGGGCGTCATCCCACTTCAGCAACAGGCCCTGCTCGCCGGCGATGTACAGCGCATCGCCGGTAGAGGCGATGGCGTTGAGGTGAAAGCCCTGCGGGTTGTCGGTGCGATCCTGAAACGGCGTCCAGCTCTGACCGCCATCCTCGGTGCGCAGGATCAGGTTGAACACCCCGACCACATAGCCGAGGCGGTCGTTGGCGAACCAGACATCGAGCAAGGGTTTGTCGGCACCCTGCGCCTCCAGCCGCTGACCTTCGGCGACCCGCAGCGGCCATTGTTCATTGCCAGGTTCGGCACGGGCCAACGCCTGGTAATGCTTGACCAGCAAGGCACCGATCTCGCGCCCGTCGAGTTGCTTGCTCCAGGTTGCACCCGCGTCATTGCTGTGCAACACCACGCCGTCGCCGCCCACCGCCCAGCCCTGAGTGGCGGAAGGAAAACTCACGGCATTGAGGTCGGCACTGACCGGCACAGCGGCCTGCTGCCAGTGCTGGCCGGCATCATCGGAAAACAGAATATGGCCACGCTGGCCGACGGCGACCAAGCGGTCGCCCGCGCGGGCCATGTCGGATAACGGGCTGTTGACGGCCAAGGCGCTGACCCTGGCCGGCAGATCCAGCACGTCGACATAAGCGGACGCCTGGCTCAGGCCCTGCAACATTGCAAGCAGAGCGCCGAGCGCCAGCTGCAGGTAACTTTTGTACGAACACATACCGCGTCCTCTTCGGAAAACTGCGCCGGGACACACGTCCGTGTGCCTGACGTTCCAACCTGGCGTCCGAAACGGTCGGTATGCGCCGACCGTCGCGCGATCCCCTGCCTTGCAGGCAGCGGACCGAATGGACGCTTGTCACGGTTTGCTTAACGAATCCCGCTACCTGCCAGAGACTCCGACGACCATTGCGCCTTGGAAAGCGGATCGGTGTACTTGATGCCGCCATAAGGCCCGACCACGCCGTTGATGTTGTAGGAACCACCCACCAGGTCGTAGATCATGAAGGGCGTGGAATCCGGGATCTGCTTGTCGTAGCTCTGGCTGAGGAACGCGAAGGAGCCACGGTACAACTGACCACGTGCGTCGTATTGATCAGAGGCCAGCGCGGTCCAGCTGTCTTCATCGAGGTAGAAGCGGCGCTTCTGATAGATGTGTCGGGCGCCGGACTTGAGGTTGCCTTCCACCACCCAGACGCGGTGTTTTTCCCAACGCACATAGTCGGGTGCCAGGTGATTGGCCGTGGTCAGCGATTTGGGATCCTGGGCGTAGGTCAGCTTGTAAGTGTTGTAGGGCACGATCATTTCCTGTTTGCCCACCAGCTTCCAGTCGTAGCGATCCAGCGCACCGTTGAACACGAAGACATCGTCGTAAGTGCCCGCGCCAGCGGTGCCAGGGTTAGGCGTGTCGTAGGCCAGGTTCGGTGCCAGCTTGACCCGACGCTGGCCCGGCAGGTACTGCCAGGCACGGCGCGGTTGTTGCAACGGGTTGGCGGCGTCCTTGAGCATCACCGCTTCGCCGGCCCGGCGCGCAGGGCCGGTGTAGGACAGCTTCATCTGGTAATACACGTCGGCGCTGCTGATCGGCTGCGCGAGGTTTTCGTAGATCGGGTAGGAAATGAACGCCTGCCCAGTGGTCGCCAGGCTTGGCACGCCAGCGGAATCGACGTTCCAGGAGTCGTACTTGGAGCTGATGCTCACGCCCTGATATCGCAGCAGGAAGTTCCACATCGCTTCGTTGCCCGACTGCGGGATCGGGAACGGCACGCCCGGCAGTACGTTGTCGATGGCCAGCCCGTTTTCGAGGGATTTGGCGCCGCTGGCATTTTTCACGCCGTTATCCAGAATGGCCTGGGGCAGCGAAACGGTGCGGTGGGTCGGGAACACATCGACACGGAAAGTCGGGAAACGCTTGGCCAGTTCAACGGTGGTAGCGCTGAGCATGCCCTTGTACTGCTCGACGTTTTTGCCGTCGATCTGCAGCAACGGTTTTTCACTGGCAAACGGATCCGGACGCATGCTGTCACCGGATTTGAAGCTGGCCGGCGGCGTGGTCAGGCCACCGTTGTAGGCGGGGATGGAACCATCAGCGTTCCCGGCTTTTTCAGCGCCCACCAAGGTCAGGCTGGTGCCCAACCGGGCAGCGTCCTGAGTTGAAACAGCGGCCTGTGCCTGGGCGGCAAGGACCATGGCCAGCGAAGCGGCCAACACGGTTTTTGCGAATGTCATCTTGTTATTCTCCTGCTTGCATTGAGCAAATCAGTGGTGAATCAAAAAGTGGTTTTCATCGTCAGGTAAACGGCGCCACGGTCCTCAGTCGTGGCCCCGCCACCGGAGAAGGCGGAGTAGCCACCGGCGTAACAGGCGTAGTTTTCGTTACCGCTAAAGGCATTCGGCGCAGCGCCGTCGCCTCCGGTCGGACCGGTACTCACGCCGCTGACGTTGCACTTGTCGGCCTTGCCGAATGAGTCCACGTACTTCAGGTCGACAAAGTATTTGTTGTACACAACGGCCCCGAGGCCGATGGCGTAGTTACCGGTGTCTTTGGCGCCGCCACCGGAGACCGGTGAAACACCATCGAGACCGATGTTGATGGACATCGGGGCGTTGAGGTCGACACCGGGAAACACCTGGTACCAGGTCGGGGTGAAGTTGACCGCGATGCCCCAGTTGTCCCGGGTCGGCTGGTCGATGCCGCGATAGGTGTCCTTGCCCTTGTAGAGCGCCTCGTTGTTGCTATCGAGCTTGAGCAGGTTGCTGTAATACAGCTCGCCCAGCAGAGTGGCCGAATCGAACACAGGCGTTTTAGCAATGGTCATCAGGCCGTTGAGCGTCCAGTGCAAGGTGTCGCCGGTGGCGGCCATGCTGTCGCCCTTCTGCGGGGTGTCATAAACCACACCGGTGGCAGCCGTGCGCGCAGGCAACAGGCCAAGACCTGCGCCCAGGCCCAGCGGACTGTTAGTGCTGACAACCGCCGGAATACTGGCCAACGGCATATTGTGACGAATGTTCAGGTCCGAACCGACGCTGATCCCGCCCACGTCCTTGGACAGGCTCAGGCCAACGATCTTGATGTTGTCGGCATAGGCCATTTGATAGGTGGCGGTGCTCAGCGAGTTGAGGGTGTTGACCACCGCAGGCACTTGCCCTGCCGGCCGGGTGCCGTTGGGATTGGCCGAACTCAAGCCTCTGGCATCCAGCCAGGCTTGCGGCAGGATTTCCGAGGTTTCGCGGTAGTAAACGCCGAGGGTCCCGTCCAGCCAGGCTGGCGACCACTTGGCCATAATCCCCCAGTCTCCGCGCTTGTCCGGTGTCAGGTCGTGACCGCGACGCACATTGGTCAAACCGTTACAGGGTGCCAGACCACACCCCAGCGGACTGCCCGGCACCACGCCATTGGTGTTGCCCAGCAGGAAGGATTGCGCACCGAAACCGACCAGGTCGGAACCGCCGTAATAAGTACCGGCTTCCGGCAGGCGCGCGGCGTCCCAATCCAGGAAATACTGAGCGCCTACGGTCAACTCGGGATTGACGGTGAACGACATCGACAACTGGTTACGCGGAACGAACAGTTCCTTGGCTTCGGTACCGGGCGAGGCAGCCAGTTTGGCCAGGTCCAGGCCCGATTGGCCGTAACTGTTCGAGTGCACCGGGTTGAGAATAGTCTCGCCCCAGAACACGTTATGCTGACCGGCCTTGACGCTTAACAGCGACTCCTCGCCCACTTCGGTGCTGTAGAACACGAAGGCGTCGAGGATTTCGCCGGAAGGACCGGTGTAATAACGCTGGGCATAGTTGCTCAGGTGCGGGCTGCCATTGCCGACGTTGTCACGGGTGACCGCGGCCAGACGTGGGTCGTTGGCGACCAGCCCCGACCTTGAGTCGTTGCCGTTGACGAACGGATTGGAATTGGAACCGGTGTTCTCGTAGGCCTTGTCGTACCAACTGGCAGCGCTCACACGGAAACCCATGTGGTTCTGGTAGACCACATCCATCTCGGTCAACAGGTCGACACGGTGGGTGATGTTGGTCCCGGCCTTGCGGAAGTTGTAGTCGCCGTCGTTGTTGTTCGGCGTTGCCAGCATGCGCTTGTCGGCGCTTTCGGTGCGTACGCCGTAGTTGTACTTCACAGTGTTATCAAAACGCACGGTCCAGTCCGGGTTCCCGGTGTCGAGCTCGATCGCCTGCGCGACCGGCACGCCTGCGGCCAGAATGGCCGAGGCCAACAAGGTGTAACGCGAGGGTCCGAACCCGTGACTCTTATTGTTGTGCATTGCGTTGTCTCCGCCTTTTTGTATTTGTTTTAAGCGCAGCCGCCCTCGCGCAACCCCTTGTTCCAGGGGTTTACGTTTTCAGGAGTGAGGGCAAATGCCGGATGGCGCGGGCCAACCGGCGCCTGAATCAGCGGTCCAGTTCGAGGATGAGAGCTTCGGCTTGTGGCCAGCGCCCATACCCGGCGGCAGGATTGAGATGACCGACTTCGCCGAGATTGAGCAGCTCGCTGCCCCAGCCTTCGGCCATGCGCGTGGCGGCGTCCAGACTGGCGAGGTGGTCGTTGGTACTGGCGGCCAGCAGACTGCGGAACGGCAACCGGCCTTTGGGTAGAGGGTCCCAACCCTGGGTACGCAGGGTTTCAGCGCAGGGGTAGCCCTGCGGCCATTGGGCATCAAGGTCCGGCGGAGCGGCCAGCAGCGCGCCCTTGATCGGCCGACTGTGACGCGCAGCCCAGTGCGCAACCATCAGCACGCCGGCGCTGTGAGCGACCAGAATCACCGGCCCGTCGATCTGCGCAAGTGTGTGCTGAATGGCTTCGACCCGCTTGCTGCAATCAAGCTTGTCGGTTTCAAGCGGCGGCACACTGTGCACCTTGCACAGCCTGGATTCAAGCAACGTTTGCCAATGCTCGGCAACGTGCTCACGCAGACCCGGTACGATCACAACGGTTGCGGCAGTTTGCAGTTTGTCCACGTCAACACCTTCGCTTTCTCGATGACTCGACTGGCTCTATTGGCCAGGGGCTTTTTGTAGGAGTGACATTAAAGAGCGCCCGACCGAGGCGCTTTTCATTGGACGTCAGGCACTTTTCTTTTCATGACAAAATTCTGCGTGTTGTCGCGCAGCGACCATTGGTCGAATATCCCCGCAGCTTCTCTCCAGCTCACTGTAATCAATGGGTGCGTGTCGATTTTTACACTGCAACGATGTGATTCCGGCCAGCACCGGGCGAGCGCCCTCGACGTTGTCACAACTGTTCAATTGCTGAAGTGCTGGATATAGTCGCCACGCTCATTTGAATCGCAACCGGCCCAGGAAAGACCTTCGCATGCCCAAGCTTGTTCGCGCCGCCGTCTTGACCAACTACCTGGAGGTCACCCAGTACCTGGGGTTCAATCCCCGAGACGTACTGGCCGGCGTCGGTTTGAGTAAAGCCATATTGCAAGCTCCTGAACATCGCATCCCCATCGACGCCGCCGTGCGGTTGCTGGAGGATTCAGCCGCCGCCAGCGGCTGCCAGAGCTTCGGCTTGAGCATGGCCGAGTCGCGCCAGCTCTCGGACTTCGGTGTGGTCAGCCTGTTGCTCTCTCATCAGCGAACGCTGCGTGATGCGTTGCAAGTGTTGGTGCACTACCGTCATCTGATGAACGATTCGCTGGCCCTCTTCATCGAGGAGGCAGGCAAGATGGTGATCATTCGCGAAGAGGTGGTCACCGAATCGCCGATGCCCTGCCGACAAGCCAATGAACTGGCCATCGGGGTGATGTTCCGCCTGTGCGCCGCCCTGCTCGGTGCACACTGGCATCCCTACAGCGTCAACTTCACGCACCAGCCTCCCGACAACCTGCAACTGCATCGCCGCCTGTTCGGCTGCAAACTGGAGTTCGGCAGCGAGTTCAATGGCATCGTCTGCCCCAATGCCAGCCTCGACATGACCAACCCCCATGCCGACCCGGCCATGGCGCGCTACGCCCAGAGTTACCTTGACTCGCTGCTCAGCCACGAAGGCCCTTCGATGCTGTTCGAGGTGCGCAAAGCCATCTACCTGTTGTTGCCGATGGGGCGCGCCACCATCGAGCAGATCGCCCAGACCCAGGGCATGAACGTTCGGACCCTGCAGCGCCGCCTCAAAGACGACGGCTGCGCCTTCAACGACCTGATCAACGACGTGCGCCGCGACCTGGTGTTGCGCTACCTGGAAAACCCGAATTACTCGTTGGGGCGCATTGCCGACATGCTCGGCTACTCCATGGCGAGTTCCTTTACACGCTGGTTCATCACCCAGTTCGGCATGCCGCCCGCGGCATGGCGCAGTGCGCAAAAGCACACCGTCAAAGCACCGCCGGAGCTGACCACCCCGCCCGGCTCCAGCGAACCCTGAACCGAACGCAACAGACCCGGCGTTTTGCAAAAAAAAGCGGCGACTGCTGGTACAGTCGCCGCAAAAGAACCGGTGTCTGTGACACCGGCCGAGGAGTCCTGTGGCGAGGGAGCTTGCTCCCGCTGGGGTGCGCAGCGGCCCCAAAAAAGACGCCGAGTAGTTTCTGAAAAAGCGCGGTGGTCTTTGTGGGGCGCTTCGCTCCCCAGCGGGAGCAAGCTCCCTCGCCACAAGTTTGTGTACCTACATTCCCCAGCGCAGCAACAACAGCACCAGCACGACGAGGAACACCGTCTCCCCCACCATCAACAAAATCGGCTTGATGCCCACCGCCGCCAGCTCCTTGAGTTGGGTTTTCATACCCAGGGCGCTGATGGAAACCACCAGGCACCAGCGCGACAACTCGTTGACCGACCCTTGCACCACCGGGGCCACCCACCCGGTGCTGTTGATACAGGCCAACATCAGAAACCCGACGGCGAACCAAGGTAGCAGCGGAGGTCGTTTGCCGGTCGGGTCGGCGCCCTGCATGCGGGTGATCATGGCGGCACACACGATCACCGGCAGCAACATGGCAACCCGCATCAACTTGACCACCGTGGCCGTATCGCCGGTCTCGGTCGACATGCTGTAACCGGCACCGACCACCTGGGCGACATCGTGAATGGTCGCCCCCAGAAACACGCCCGCCACTTGTGGCGACAACGACAGCCAGTTGGCAATCATCGGATACACGATCATCGCCAGGGTCGACAGCGCCGACACCCCGATCACCGTGAATAACGTCGCGCGTTCTTTCTGCGGATGATTGGGCAATGCCGCCGCCAGCGCCAACGCGGCCGATGCCCCACAAATCGCTGTGGCGCCGCCGGTGAGCATGCCGAACAAACGCTGAAAGCCCAGCGCCTTGGCTGCGATCACTGAAACGCCGATGGTCACCACCACCAGAATCACCACCAGCGCCACAGGCTTCCAGCCCAGCGCAGCCATCTGTTCGAGGGTGATGCGCATGCCCAGCAGCGCCACACCAATGCGCAACACGGTGCGTGCGGTGAACTCGATGCCCGGCTTGCAAACACCGTCACCGGCCAGGAAGTTCAGCGCCATGCCCAGCAACAAAGCGAACAGCATCACCGGCGCGCCGTAGTGCTCGGACAAAAAGGACGCAGCCGCTGCAACGATCAAACTGACGATAAAGCCCGGCGCCAGTTTGCGCGTTCGGCTGTGGATACGGGTGAGAGCGATGGCGCTCATGGCGCGGCCTCCTCGGGAACGATAACGATGAAAGCCTGGCCGTCGATGATCTCAACCGGGTAGTTGGCGACTTTGACTGCGGTGGAATTAAGCAGGTAACCGCTGCGCAAATCGAAGCGCAGGCCATGGGCGCAGCACTGAATCACCCACCCCTCAAGGCGCCCGCCACACAGCGAGGCGCCTTGATGGGGGCAACTGTCGTCGACGGCGAACACGTCACCTTCGACGTTGAATAACGCCAGGCTTTTGTCATCGAATTCGAACAGTGCACGACCGCCCGCCTGCGGGAGCTTTCCGGCAGGCACGGGGATACGTCGGTTCATGCAGGTTGCCGCTCGTGATCACTTTCTTTCAGGGCTTGGTTCATGGCCCCGAGCAGCGCCTGAGCAGGTTGTGCACCGACCATCGTCATGCGACGGTCGAACTGAAAGCCCGGCACCCCACTGGTCGCGCCGGGAAAGCCGTCAAATGGCGTGGCGTCGCCCTTCAGGCAATCGAGCACCACCTGCGCATCAACGCCGCAGGAGCGGGCAATGGCGAGCAAGGTCTCGCGGCACCCCAGGTTTTCGCGTTTGCGGAAATAAGCGGCGAACAGCCGTTCGAGCAACATTTCACGCTGAGTAGCATTGCCCAGTACGCTGACGCGTTCGAACAAACGGTGGGCGTCTGCGGTGTTGGGCATTGTCTCGATGCGGCTGAAGTCGATGGTCAGTCCAACCGCCGCCGCAGCCTGCTGTACCTGGGCCTGGCGCATGGTCATAGCCTCGGCATTGCCCAGGCGTTTGCGGTAGAAATGGGCGAAGGGCTCCCCTTGTACCGGCAACTGAGGCAGCAACTGCACGCCATGCCACACCGTGGTGACCTGCACATCCGGGTGGCGACTGCGAAACTGTACTTGCGCATGCTCCAATTGGCGTTTGCCGATCAGGCACCAGGGGCAGATGAAATCGAAGAACACATCAATACGTAAACGACGACTACTCACAACTTCACCTCTAACACTGCTTTGCTAACCGAATCGTGGACTTGCTCGCCCTTAAGCCGGGCAATGTCCTTGTGGTAATGACACTTGGCATAAAAGAACACGGCCGCAGCCGCGATGCTGACCAGCGGCACCCATTGAAAGGCAGCCTGCAAGCCAATGAGGTCGGAGACCCTGCCGGTAATGAACGGCCCAGGCGCCAGCCCCAGCATGTTGTTGGCCAGGGTCAGCGTGGCGAAGGCCGTGCCGTGGATCGAGTAATGGGTCAGGTTGGCAACCATCGCTCCGCAAGGGCCAGTCGTGCCGGCGGCAATCAACATGCCCAGGCAGATCAGCGCCAGTTGCACAGGCCCTGCCGGCAGGGCAAATGCCGCCGACAACAGCAGGCAACTGCCTAGGCAATAGGCGATGGCCAAAGTGACTTTGCGCTCCGGCGAATGGCGCGACAGTCGATCGCTGAGCATGCCGCACAGGATCATCCCGGCCCCGCTGCACAGCACGATAATGGCCGCGACGCCGCCCGCCTTGTCCGTGGCCATGTCGTAATAGCGATTGAGGTAACTGGGCATCCATACAATCACCGTGCCGCCGACGAACAGTTGCAAGCCACTGCCGATGTAGGCAGCGATCACCGAACGGCTGGAAAACAGCGTACGCAACGGACGCTTGACCGCTGCCGCCTTGTTCGCCGCCTGGGCGGCACGTTGCGGCGCAATGCGCGCCTCCTTGACGATGACCGGGTAAAGCACGGCCAGCAGCAGGCCGAACAACGCCATGCCGGCAAACGACCAGCGCCAGCCAAGTTTGGCGGCGATTGCACCGCCCAGCGCCATCCCTAATACCGAACCGAACATGCCGCCCGCCATGAAGGCACTGGCCAGCGTTGCACGCAGGTGCTTGGGAAACACCGAAATGACGACTGCGATGCCGACGCTGCCGTACGCCGCTTCGCCAACGCCGACCATGAATCGTGCAATGAACATCTGCTGATAGTCCTGCGCCACGGCGCAACCCAGCGTCGCCAGACTCCACAGCAAGGCCATCAGCGCCAGGCTCTTGACCCGGCCAAAGCGATCCGCCAGCAATGACAGGGGAAATGTCAGCAGCCCCACCATCAGCGCGACAATGCCACTGAGCAAGCCAAGCTGGCCGTCGCTCAGAGCCCATTCGCCCTTGAGCATCGGGAACACCGCGTTCAAGACCTGGCGCGACATGTAATCGGATATCAACAGCCCGAACGTCAGTGCGAAGACGATCCAGGCATACGGTCGCGCAACACCGACAGCACTGTCGTCATCGTCTGCGGCGATTGGGTGAAAGGCCATGCAGCCTCCTCAAAGCTTTGTTTTATTGTTGTTATCAAGCGTGTTGCAGTGCAGCGAGCGGGAGGCCTGACCGCCCGCTGCGTCTGCCGATCAGCCGCGTTGCGGCACACCTTTCTGCCCTGCCTTGCGGTTGGGGGCCATGCCGTTGGCCAACAGCGTTTCTTCGATGCTCTGGTACTGCACGCCGATGCGGTAGATCTCACGGGCTTCTTTGCCGGTGGCGATTTCGCGACCCAGTTCATGGGCGATACGCACGGTCTGCCTGATCTGCGCAACTGAGCCGAAACGATCGCCCTTGTGATCAATGATAGTGTCTTCATTGCCCACTCGCGGGTGCAGCCCCATGGCCATCGACATGGTGTTGAACGGCATGACGTTCTTGAGCAGCGACTCAGAAGTCAGGGTGCAACCGTCCGGCGCGCGGTGGATGAAGTTGAAGAAGTTGAACGGATTGGGGCCGTCGAAACCGCCGCCAATGCCGATCCAGGTCAGGTTCAACGGGCCCTTGTAGACGCCCCTGCGCACCAGACGCTCGAGGGTTTCCATCGCGTGCATGCCGGTCAGCTGGAAGTGCGGCTGGATGCCGTTGTCCATCAGACGCTTGAGGTGTTCGGCGACCCAGGCCGGACCTGCCGGAACGGTCATTTCGCTGTAGGCGGCCTGAAACAGGGGATTGGCCAAGGACGTGCCTTCCAGGTACTGCGGATACAGCAGCTCCATGATGTTCATCTGGGTGGTGTTGATAGCCACCGTGACCTGATCCGGTTTTGGCGTCAGCTCGGCCAGCATGTGTCGCGTATCGTCAGACAGCCACTTGGCGGCTTCGCCATCGCTTTCCGGCGCGAAGGAAATCGAACCACCGACCTGGATGATCATGTCCGGCACGGCTTCACGCACACCGGCGATCAATTCGTTGAATTTGGACAGGCGCTTGGAACCCTTGCCGTCCAGCTCGCGCACGTGCAAGTGCAAGACGGTGGCCCCGGCCTCATAACATTCGACCGCTTTTTGTACCTGTTCATCCATGGTCAGCGGGATGTCTTCGGGGAAGTCTTCCGGCATCCATTCCGGGCCGTACGGGGCCACGGTGATGACCACCTTTTCCATGTTTTCCGGGTGCAGGGAATCGTCAAAAAATTGCATGAGTTACTCCTGTTCTTATGATTGTCGCGCCCACCCGGGATCGTGCCGGGCAGACGCGTTTACGAGTGCGAATGCAGAAGGGGTTGATCAGTAGGTCTTGTCGCCGATGATTCCGGCACGCTCCATCTTGCGATGGCACGGCGGATAATCCATGACGGCGTAGTGCTGGGTGCTGCGGTTGTCCCAGATGGCGATGCTGTTGGGCTTCCAGCGCCAGCGCACCTGATACTCGGGGATGTAGGCCTGGCTGATCAGGTAGCGCAGCAACTCGCTCGCGCCAGGGTTGGCGTCCTGGCCGAAGCGCACCCGCTCGGGGGTGTGGTAGTTGCTCAAGTGCGTCGTGAAGGCGTTGACGAACAGCACCTTTTCCCCGGTTTCCGGGTGGGTGCGAACCACCGGGTGTTCGGCATCCGGATACATCGCCTTGAGCGCCAGACGCTTTTCGATTGGCATGGCAGCACCGAAACTCGCTTCGATGCTGTGGCGGGCGCGCAGGTCGGCAATTTTCACCTTCACGTCCTCCGGCAAACGCGCGTAAGCCTCGACCATGTTGGCCCACATGGTGTCGCCGCCCACCGGCGGGCACTCTACGCAGCGCAACACGCAGCCCATCGGCGGCGCCTCGCGCCAGGTCGCGTCGGTGTGCCAGGCGTTTTCGTAGCGGTCCATCGGCTGGTCCGGATTCTTGTAGATGCGCACCAGCCCGGGATGATCCGGATCGCTGCCGGCCACCGGATGGTCCTCCAACTCACCGAAGCGGCGGGCGAAGGCCACGTGCTCGGCGCGAGTGATGTCCTGATCGCGCAGGAACACCACCCGATGCTTGAGCAACTGAGCACGAATCTCGCAAAAAAGACCGTCGTCATGGACCGCGTCGGCAAGATTTACGCCGATCAGTTCGGCGCCAATGCTGCAGGTCAATTGTTCGACTTTCATGGCAGATCGCTCCTTAGATGACGAAAATCGACGAGCCCGTCGTTTTGCGTGACTCAAGGTCGCGATGGGCCTGTACGGCGTCCTCCAACGCATAATGCTGGTTGATCTCGATCTTGATCCGACCACTGCCGACGTGGTCGAACAGCTCGCCGGCCAGGGCAGCTTTCTCTGCCGGATCGGCGATGTAGTCGGCCAGCGCCGGACGGGTCAGGAACAGTGAGCCCTTCATCGCCAGCATCACCGGGTCGAAAGCCGGAATCGGGCCGGATGCGGTGCCAACGCAGACCATCAGTCCCCGACGCTTGAGCGAATCCAGTGATCCCATGAAGGTGTTTTTGCCAACGCTGTCGAACACCACGTTGACTCCCACGCCGGCAGTCAGCTCGCGCACGCGCTGGGCGACATTTTCGTGGCTGTAATTGATGACATGGTCGCAGCCATGGGCCAGGGCAATTTCACCCTTGACCTCGGTGGACACAGTGCCGATGACGGTCAGGCCGAGCAGCTTGGCCCACTGTGAAACGATCAGCCCCACGCCACCGGCAGCGGCGTGCAGCAGAATGCTGTCGCCGGCCTTGAAATCATAAATGCGCCGCATCAGGTACGACGACGTCAGGCCACGCATGGTCATGGCGGCGGCCGTCTCGAAACTGATGGTTTCCGGCAGCTTGATCAGCGGCGCGGCCGCAATCAGTCGCTCGGTACTGTAGGCGCCCAAGGTATTGAGAAATCCGGTGTAGGTGACGCGATCCCCCACCTGAACGTTAGTCACACCCTCGCCGATGGCCTGGACCACACCGGACGCTTCAACCCCCATGCCGTTGGGCATCGGGATCGGGTAAGTGCCATTACGAAAATAGGTGTCGGCATAGTTCAGGCCGACCGCCACATGACGAAGACGGACCTGGCCCGGACCGGGTTCGCCGACATCGACCTCTTCATAACAAAGAACGTCGGGACCACCGGTTTCGTAGAAGCGTACGGCTTTGGCCATTTTTTCTTATTCTCCAGTCTGTGCAGCGTCGATTTACGCTGATTGGACTGTAGGACGCCGCCTGGCCAGCTGCTTTTCATCAGACGACAATGGCTTTTCATTTCATGACAATTGGCCACTGGCGCCCCCTTCTTCGCAAACCCGGTCAGCGCCATAGCGCAATTCAATTGACGCGTCACGGCCGGCTGTATGGGCTCTCACACTCAAAACCCGGACACAAAAAACCCCGCACACTGGCGGGGTTCTCAAACAGCAGGTGACTTACCAGGTACCCGTGCCACAAGGATTTTCTTTTGAAGCATAAGGCTTGGTCAATTTGCTGAATCCCAACTTTCAATCGACTTAAGGCTTGGGATGCTCGCTCGATACTGAATTATTGGCATCCACATCGGCCATTTCTTCATCGACAGGCGCCTCGTCGCCCCCTGGCAGCGGAACCTCAGGTTCATTTTCCTTTGAATCATGGCCTGTTTCGTTATCAGTGCCGCCCGTGACGCCCTGTTGGGATTTGTTTCCTGGGGCATTTTCATCAATGTCCATGCTGGCTCTCCGTTCTGATGCACGGGATGTCGGTGCATGAACATCAGAGAGAAGCCAAGCCTTGCTAGTGCCAGGCACTGGACGAACGGCAGTGTGAACTCGGATACAAAAGCAGACCGCCGGCATAACAAGCCCGAAAAGTCATAACCCGACCTTTTCACCTGCGTCTCACGCTATAGAGCCAGAGGTCGATCTTGCACAACGGAGGCTATGCGCAGCGATTCCGGTTGATCGTGATAGCCACCCTGGAGGCGCCCCTGAATCGGTCTTTCAGCACCACATCCTTGAAAAATTTTTCTGCGTGCAACTGATCGAAGTCAAACCCGGTCAACGCACAGCGGATACCATAAAACCTGACCTTAACGCTAAGGATTGAGGGCTCTCCATGGACCTCGTACTTAAGCTATTCAATGGCGGAGCCGGCAGTCTGGCTTCCTACTTGGCAGCCCACGTCCTTCTTTGTCTGTTGCCGGCGTTTTTTATCGCCGGGGCCATGACAGCACTTATTCCTAAAGCCAGCATCACTCACTGGCTAGGTCGACATGCACCTGTTTACGTTTCCTACCCTGCGGCGGCACTAGCCGGGTCACTGATTGCCGTCTGCTCATGCACAATTGTTCCTTTGTTCGCGGGCGTTTACCGCAAAGGAGCAGGTATCGGCCCGGCGATCACCTTCCTGTTTTTTGCTCCCGCAGGAAACATCATGGCCCTGGCCTATACCGGCAATATTCTGGGAGCGGAGTTTGCAATCGCCCGTCTGATCCTCTGCCTGATCTTCGGCATCGGTATTGGCTTGCTGATGGCTACCCTATTCTGGAAAGACGACCTGACCCACGACGCACAGGCGGATGCCCTGTTCGCAGAGAAGGCCAGCGTTTCCGGGCCTGCACTGGGCGTACTGCTATCTTTGGTGGCCTTGCTGATTGCGGGCACCTTGAAACTGTGGCCCCTGACCGCAGATCTGATCAGTTTCAAAGTCCCGCTTTTCTGGCCCGAGGCGTGGCAGGACACCTTGTTTGACTGGGTTCCATACGACGCCAGTAAAGGAGAAGAAGGCGTGAGCTTCCAAGGGTCTGTTCTCATCGCCCTACTCCTGATGATTGCCGCCACGGCCAAACGTGGTCTGGATAACATCACTGAAGGTGCCAACAACTGGACATGGGTTGCGCTGGGGCTGACCGCTAGTACCTTGCTGATCGCGTCAATGCGACTGACGCCAGAACCTGGCACATTAGCCTTTACCTTCACGGGTCGTGTATTCGGTGTCGCATTGACCATGCTGTCTGTTGGGTACTTTGCCCGAAAACTGCCAGCCGAAGACTGGCAAGGCTGGCTATGGGAAGCCTGGCGCTTCGTCAAGCAGATATTTGTTGTGCTGGTGGTGGGTGTATTCATTGTCGGCATGGTTCGCCAGGTGATTCAACCCGAGTGGATTGAAAGCCTTGCAGGCAGCAACACCGTGCTCGCCAATGCCATAGCGGTAGGGTTCGGCGTGTTCATGTACTTCCCAACCCTGGTAGAAGTGCCCGTCGCCCGCATGTTCCTTGATCTAGGTATGCATCCTGGCCCGCTCTTGGCCTACTTGATGGCGGATCCTGAACTTAGCTTGCAGAGCATGCTCATGGTGGCGGCGGTGATTGGTCGCAAGAAGACCGCAGCCTATGTTGGGTTAGTCGCTTCGTTCAGCATCGTGGCAGGCCTGCTATTTGGTGCCTGGGTCGATGGCACCCACTGGCTGACCCTTGGTGCAGGAATGGCGGCCTCACTGGCCATAACTGGCGCAATTTACCAGCTGATCCGTTATCAACGTAAAGAAACAGCAAGCTAACTTACACACCAAGGAGCTTCCAATGCTGAACATCAAAATCCTGGGTTCGGGGTGTGCCAACTGCAAGAAGCTGGAGGCCGTTGCCCGTCAGGCCACGCAGAATCTAAATATCCAGGCCGAATTCGAAAAGATCACCGACATGGGCAAGATGATGACTTATGACATCCTCGCCACGCCGGCTCTGGTGATCAACGAGAAGGTTGTAAGCAGCGGGAAGATTCCGACTGTTGCGGATATCCAGGGCTGGATTTCGACTGCGCAATGATGCGCTGAAGGAGGATATCCCTCATCCCCCTGGTTATTGCGCCACTCACCTGTAAATCATCTCCCTTCAATCGTCTTGTCCATACCGGACGGACGCTTGGCGGGTGTCTCGCCTTTATCACAAGCGCTCAATGCGAACGCTGCAATCACCACGAAAGACAGTGCGGGGATGTGGATAAATTGCCCATGGCGTACCTCCGACAGCTGCTGATTCAGGCTCTACCGCCCCCCCCAAACGCGCATAGCGCGAAGAGGGTTATCGGCCTGACAGTTTCATATCGCCTCGGCATGCCTTGGCAGCCCGATAGAAATCAGTGCTGCGAGCAGAACGAATGCACTCGATATCCACAAGCACGCTTGCAGCCCATACACCTGATAAACCCACCCGGACAGTACTGTGCCTATCAGCCTTCCCATCGCATTCGACATGTAATAAAACCCCACATCCAGCGACACGCCATCTTCCTTGGCATAGGACACGATCAAGTAGCTGTGCAGCGACGAATTCACCGCGAACAGCGCACCAAAGACCATCAATCCGCCGAGTAGCATCATCTGCTGCGACAAAGCAGTGTCAAGCCCGAGAGCAATTGCCGCAGGCAAGCCTGCCAGTGCAAGTGCCCACAGAAATGCCGCACGACCATCCGGTACGTGGCCGCGTTTCTTGCCAGTGATGTTGGGCGCAAACGACTGCACGATGCCGTAGCCGATCACCCACGCCGCAAGAAAGCCGCCAACCTTCCAGAAGTCCCAGCCGAACACGCTGCTCAGGTACACCGGCAAGGCCACCACAAACCAGACATCACGGGCTCCGAACAAGAACATCCGCGCCGCCGAAAGGATATTGATCGCCCGACTCTTGGACAGGATGTCGCGAAACTTGGGTTTGGCTTTCGCTTTGCCCAGGTCCTTCTTCAGCAGTATCAAGCTGCTGATCCAGATCAGCGCCAGAACACCCGCCATGGCCAGCAATGCACCTTTGAAGCCGATCAATGCCAGCAAGGCTCCGCCGAGAAAGAAGCCGACCCCCTTGAGTGCGTTCTTCGAGCCGGTGAGGATTGCCACCCACTGGTAGAGCTTTCCCTGTTGCCCATCCGGAACAAGAAGCTTGATGGAGCTTTTGGCACTCATCTTGTTCAGGTCTTTGGCAATCCCCGACAGCGCCTGTGCGCCCATCACCCATGGGATGGTTAGCCAAGCGACAGGAACCGTCAGCATCAACAGCGCCACGACTTGGATACCCAGCCCGATATTCATGGTTCGATTCAGTCCCAGCCGGGCGCCGAGGTAGCCACCCACCAGGTTGGTGATCACGCCAAAGATTTCGTAGAACAGAAACAACGCCGCGATTTGCAGTGGGCTGTAGCCCAACGCGTGAAAGTGCAACACCACCAACATGCGCAAGGCACCGTCGGTGAGGGTGAAGGCCCAATAGTTGCCCGTGACGAGCAAGTACTGCCGCACTTCCGGAGCGAGGGCTGACAACGCTTTCATGACCGCTCCTTAGTCCGCCAGACTGACCAGTCTGGCCAGTTCGACGGCGCGATTGGCATAGCCCCATTCGTTGTCGTACCAGGCATAGATCTTCACTTGAGTACCATTGATCACCATCGTCGACAGTGCATCGATGATCGATGAGCGCGGGTCGGTGCGGTAGTCGATGGACACCAACGGACGCTCCTCAAAACCGAGGATGTCTTTCAGCTCGTTCTCGGAGGCGTCCTTGAGGAGTTGATTCACCTCTTCGACAGTGGTGGCACGCTCGACTTCAAAGACGCAGTCGGTCAGCGACGCGTTGGCCAGCGGCACACGAACGGCATGACCATTCAGGCGTCCGCGCAGTTCCGGGAAGATTTCGGCAATCGCGGTGGCCGAGCCGGTGCTGGTTGGAATCAGGCTCATACCCGAAGCACGCGCACGACGCAGATCCTTGTGCGGTTGATCGAGAATGCTTTGGGTGTTCGTCAGGTCGTGGATAGTGGTGATCGAGCCATGACGAATGCCCAGTTTCTCGTGGATGACTTTCACCACGGGTGCCAGACAGTTGGTGGTGCACGAAGCGGCGGTAACGATGCGATGTTCAGCCGGTTTGAACAACTGATGGTTGACGCCCATGACGACGTTCAACGCCCCTTTTTCCTTCACCGGAGCGCAAACCACCACACGCTTGACGCCCTGATCCAGGTAGGCTTGCAACACCGCCACGGTTTTCATCTTGCCGCTGGCCTCGATCACCAGATCGCAACCCGACCAGTCGGTGTCGGCAATCGCTTTGTTAGCGGTCACCTTGATGCGCTTGCCGCCAATCACCACCTGATCGCCTTCCGCGCTGGCTTCGTGGTGCCAACGACCATGCACCGAGTCGAAGTTCAGCAAGTGTGCATGCGTCGCCGCGTCACCCGCTGGATCGTTGATCTGCACGAATTCGAATTCTGGCCAGCCCCAGGCTGCTCGCAGCGCGAGGCGACCGATCCGACCAAAACCATTGATGCCAACTTTGATAGTCATGTTGTTGTGCTCTGTATCTGTAGTCAGTGGGAGTTCGACTGGGTGTCGAACTGGCCGATGTATTCGATATGGGCAGGATGTTGAATGGCGCGTGGACGCAACGACTGAACATCGCGGATGGCATCGCTAAAGGGCACATCGCTCTCGATCAACAGTTGAGCGGCGACCAAACCGGTACGACCCGATCCGCCCTTGCAATGGATGGCGATGGTGTCCCCTTCGGTCAGCCGCTGCGGGGTGAAGATCAATTGGCCATTGAACTGTGCCAGGGGTAGCACGGAATAAGGGTGTTGTTGCACGGTGAAAATCCTCAGATGGAGCGCTGATTGACACGTTTCATGAGTTCTTCCGCCGACTCCTTGCGCTCGGAGTAACGGTTGACCAGATAGTCCTGACGGTCGCGAAGCAGCAGCGTGAATTTCACCAACTCTTCCATCACATCCACGATGCGGTCGTAGAACGGAGAAGGTTTCATCCGGCCGTTATCGTCGAACTCCATATAGGCCTTTGGCACGGAGGATTGGTTGGGGATGGTGAACATGCGCATCCAACGTCCCAGCACTCGCAACTGATTGACCACGTTGAACGACTGCGAGCCACCACACACCTGCATGACGGCGAGGGTTTTGCCCTGGGTCGGGCGTACCGCACCCATTGCGAGTGGCACCCAGTCGATCTGCGCCTTGAAGACCGCGCTCATGGAACCGTGACGCTCCGGGGAACACCAGACCTGCCCTTCCGACCACAACATCAGCTCGCGTAACTCCTTCACGCGCGGATGGTTGTCGGGGGCGTCATCTGGCAGCGGCAAACCGGACGGATTGAAAATCCGCGCCTCGGCGCCGAAGTGCTCCAGCAGTCGAGCGGCCTCCTCGACCATCAGGCGACTGAAGGAGCGCTCACGGGTCGATCCGTACAGCAGCAAAATGCGCGGCTTGTGGATGGATGTCTTCTCGATGCCCAGCTTGTCAGCCGATGGAAGATCAACCAGGTCGGTATCGAGTTGGGGGATGTCGTCTTCAAACATAGTCTTTGTCCTGCGCAACAGCGCTCTTGGAGTCATCGAACCAACGGCACTTCAACCAGCTATCGGTCCAGGAAGGAAAGGCGATTTTTACTCATGGTCATTGTTCCTGTGGTTACAGCATGCCAATCAGGGCCAGTTCTGCCTTGAGCTGTTCGGCACTCAGTTGGGCAAGCGGTAAAGCCAAGAAAGCTTCAATACGGGTTTTGATCTGCTCCAAGGTGGCTTCAAAAGCCGCATCGATCTCTTCTTGAGTCCCGTGGTATTCCGAAGGGTCAGTCAGCCCCCAGTGGGCTTTGGTGGCGGGTCCAAAAAATACCGGGCAAGCTTCACCAGCTGCCTTGTCGCACACCGTGATGACGAAATCAGGTGCCAAATTTACATGGACATCGCTGGACTTACTGAACAGCCCGAGCGTCGACATACCAGCGTTTTCCAAAGTTTTGAGACTCAGCGGATGCACGTCGCCTTTGGGTTGACTGCCCGCGCTGTAGGCTTTCATGCCTTGCGGTGCCAAGTGATTGAAAACCGCCTCACAAAGGATGCTGCGACAGCTATTGGCCGTGCAGAGGAACAGGATTTTCATCGAGTGATCTCATAGTCAAAGGCGGAATCAGGCGATTTTGCTTTCACAGCACACGGCTGCCCGTTCAGGACGGTCACCCATTTCATCAAGGCGTTTGGCATCAGGGCTCAACCAGTGCTTGTTGCTTTCCAGCACGGTGGTCAGCACTTGATGAACCCAATCAGGGAGATTCGGGTGAAGTCGGTAATACACCCATTGGCCTTGCCGACGGTCCGACAACAGGCCGCAAGTACGCAGTTGCGCCAGGTGCCTGGAGATTTTTGGCTGACTCTCGTTCAACGCGCAGGTCAGCTCGCAAACACAAAGCTCTCCTTCACGGGTGATGAGCATCATCGTGCGGACCCGAGTGTCGTCAGCAAGGCATTTGAAAACAGTGGTCGGTGTCAGATGGTCAGCCATATCGTTTTCTCAGTGCTTGTTTTTGACCAAGACGAACATCTTGATGCGCTCATGAATTTCGTGAAGGGTGTGACGGAAGGCATCGGGTTTGGTGCTGGTGACCGGGTCTTCAAAACTCCAGGCCAATGCCTCACCCGCTCCAGGTAAAGACAGGCATTCCGCTGCGGCTTTATCACACAAGGTGATGACGTAATCGAAACGCTCACCACGAAACTCGTCTATCGACTTGCTACGTAATCCTTCGGTGCTCACACCGATGTGTGAAAGCGCCTCGAAGGTGCGCGGATCTACCTGAGTTGGAGTTGTGCCGGCGCTGAACGCCTCGAAATGCTCCGAATCGGTATGCCTCAGCAACGCTTGGGCCAACTGGGAGCGTGCAGCGTTGGCAGTACAGACGAACAGGACACGGGCTTTGCTAGTCATTGTGAAGCCTCAGCTCATATGCGGCTTGACGAATATATGTTTTCCCGTATGTAAGGTAAAGAGCCAACGAACATTAATCCATCAAAACGATTGGACGCCGCCGAGCACCTTCAATGAAAGCTTTGTATCAAGGCGCTAGCCAGCCTTCCGTGCCTCTTAAAATATCTGCGACGATGTATATATGATTTCTGTAATAAACCTGTCACTCACGCAGAAATAGGTCGCCCTTGGTTCAAGGACTACCTGGATGTGCAAAAGAAAATAGGAAGGTCGCCCCTATGCCGCCCCGGTCATCGAGGGCGGGTCAGGTTGCTGCGCACTGGGCTTTGCAACAAACCGGCGAGGTACGCTTTGAGTTGCGGGATCAAGTGCGATACGCAACTCGGCGAGCAGGCTCATGTCAGGTCGGAATACAGTCGCCACAATGATTGGGTCCACAGGTGGAAGTATCTGGCCTCCCGCCTTCACAACCAACCCTTGATCTATCCTTCTGGCATCAGATCCGGATCAAAAAACAGATCAGCATCTCCAGCAAAAAAAGTATCTTGGAGGACGGCTCGATGGAACGATGGCGACCAAAGGATCTCGGTCTACCCGTTGGATAAACCTCATATCTAATGCTGCCGCTTCCGACTGCGAAACTATCTCGTCACCCAATGAATCTATGCTCACCGCCCCAGCAAAAACGCTGTTAACACCCAAGCGACTTAGCGCTCGTGCAACGTTCCAGGGAGCACCGCCTGGGTAACCTTTCCACTGTCCAGGAGTGCCTTGGACAAGGTCGGTCAGGGCTTCGCCAAATACTACTGCGCGAGGTAATACCATCGTCATTTCCTCATTTTTTTTAGGGATAACTGCTGGCTGATCAGTTTTGACCGGTAATCAATTACTCAATACGCTTGGTGAAAAGCAGGGATCGATGAGCTGAAGGCGTGTTGGCCGACGCGTTCAAACATTAAAACCAGGTTTCCATTTGTATCCCGTATTGCCACACACCTCCGGCATTGAAGTCCGTCTTGCCGAAGGAGTCTGAGGTACTGTATCTGTCCAGATCCGAAGACCAATTCATGAAGCTCGCGAACACACGCAGTTCGGGACGAGTGAGCAGGTCTCCAACGTCAGGTTTGAATGTCGGCGCGATCGTGAATTTCCAGAAGTTACCGTCGACCGCATTACGTTGTAGATAGCCCTTCGGGTCGAGGTTCATGGTTTGCCAGCTCATTTCGTAGGCCATCTCGAAATTGCTGTTGATTGCATTGGCCAAACGCATGTTCAGGGTCATCCAACGGTAATCGTCACCTTTAACGTATCTATCCTTGCTCTGTTCGACCAACAAGCTGGGGCCGATGCGCCAACCAGGCGCTATGGGTGTCTCGCCGTAAAGTGCCAGGCGCAGAGCGCGGGCATCGTCAATCAGTTCACCATCCGAGCCGACGTTCTTGACCTCTGCCCCCAGACCTTGCCCATAGAGCAGTGCCGTTTTGAAGAAGCCTTCTCGGCCGAAAAAGTTTTTCTGGTGATTGGCCAGCATGCTGTGCAACCCGGAATCTGCTGGTGTCAGCCCCGCTTCATTACTGCGGGTGCCAATGTCGTTTTTCCTGGAGCCAATGGCATTGAACATCCACTGCCACTGACCATTATCGAAGAACTGGTTGGAGGTCAGAATGTAGCTTTCCACGTCTGCGTTGATGCCGCCTTCACTGAAATCCCCGTAGTTACGCCCGACCAAGGAGTAATTCGAGCGCCAACTCTTGTTCATCTGCACATCGTAGATTCCCCCCCCGGTACCAGCCAGATAGACAACGTCCGAGTCCAGCCAGTGGATATCGAAGTTATCTCGATCAAATCGCTTACCTGCCCACAAGGTCGCGTTCTCGAACACTGAATTACCCTTGAATGCAGCGAGATGGTCGAGCTCTGTAAATACCTGACGCACGTTCAGGTTGCTTTCGTCGGCCGTCCAGTCATTGGAGCTTTCCACTCCATCGGCGATGGAAACCGTGAATTTGGAACGGGTGCCGTTCTGCGCATAGGCCTCTTTCGACAGGTCGATGCGCATGTAGGTGTCGTCTTCATTGCCGAGTCGCCCGACGGCACCACCGACTGAACCGGCCGGGGTTGTATAAGGGCCGCCACGACCACCACCTAGCCCATCGTTGATCAGCAATCCGGAACGGGCATAACCCTTAAAGCTGAAGCCGTCCGTGAGGTGGCCGCTGCTGCCCTGCTTTTCCATGCTTTGCTGACGGGCTTCCAGTTTTGCCAGCCGGGTGTCCAACCCAGGCGCCTCAATGGCTGTCGCAGTGGACGCAACAGGCTGCGCGGCGGGAGTGGCGAGTTTGATCTGCTGCAATTCCCTGGCGAGTGCCTGGGTTTGTTGTTCAGCTGCGGCTGCGCGCTTTTCCGCTGCGCTGGCACGGACTTCAAACGCGGCCATGCGTTCTTCCAGAGTCGCGGCCTGAGAGGTCGCCGCCGAGGTGCCGAGCACACCTGCGAGTAGCCAGCTTGATGCTTTCTGCATGTGGATTCCCTGTTTTGTTTTTATTGTGTAATTCCCGCGACCATCCATTTTTCGTGAGTTGTAAATTGTGGTAATCGACGAAAAAATGGATGCTTCATCGCAAATACGCTGCTACATTTGGCGATGTTAACGTTAACTTTTCTAAAAACAAAAATAAAGGGTGCTCAATGAAACATCTGAAATCTCTCCTTCCTGCAGCACTAATCACCCTCTGTGCCGGACTTCCATCCGTCTCGAGCGCAGCCGATTTGACGATTTCGTGCGGTGCAGTGGGGGCCGAATTACAACTGTGCAAGGAGGCTGTCGAGGCGTGGTCGAAACAGACCGGCAACAACGTCGAGGTGGTTTCCACGCCTAACTCGGCAACCGAGAGGTTGTCGTTCTACCAACAGATCCTCAGTGCTCAGTCCACCGACATCGACATCATTCAAATCGATATGGTGTGGCCAGGGATGCTGGCCAAACATCTGATGGATCTGCGCGAGGTGCTGCCCGCCAACGCGACTCAAGGTTACTTCCAGACACAGGTGGATAACGCCACGGTGAATGGACGACTGGTGACGATGCCGTGGTTCACCGACTCGGGCCTGCTGTATTACCGCAAGGACTTGCTTGAGAAGTACGCCAAGCAGGTTCCCCAGACCTGGGAGGAAATGACCGCTACCGCCAGGGATGTTCAACAAGCAGAGCGCACTGCCGGGAACCCCAATGCATGGGGTTACATCTTTCAGGGACGCGCTTACGAGGGGCTGACGTGTAATGCGCTGGAGTGGATCAGCAGCCAACCGGAAGGCGGACTGGTCAATCCAGCAGGAGATATCGTGGTCAACAGTCAGGCCTCGAGAACTGCTTTGACCCTGGCGAAAAGCTGGGTAGGAGACATCTCCCCGCGTGGCGTCCTCAACTACACCGAGGAAGAAGGACGAGGCGTATTCCAGTCGGGAAATGCGTTGTTCATGCGTAACTGGCCTTATGTCTGGGCCTTGGTACAAAGCCAGGATAGTGCCGTAAAAGATAAAGTCGGCGTCGCTCCCCTGCCCCGAGGCGGCATGACCGGCACCCATGCCTCCACCCTCGGTGGCTGGGGCCTGGCGGTATCGCGTTACAGCGCCCATCCAAAACTTGCCGCAGAACTGGTGACCTACCTGACCAGTGCCCGGCAGCAAAAACATCGAGCTTTAGTAGGCGGCTATAACCCGGTTATCGAGTCGCTTTATCAAGACCCCGAGCTGCTCGCGGCCATGCCTTATTACAGTCAACTCCTCAGTATTCTCAACGAAGGGGTCATGCGCCCCGCCTCAATAACAGCCGAGCGCTATCCACGGGTCTCCAACGCGTTCTTCGATCGAGTGCATGGCGTGCTGGCAGGCGAGTTGCCGGTCGATCAGGCGCTGGCCGAACTGGAAAGCGAACTCACGCGCATCAAACGCCGGAACTGGTAAGCCACAAGGAAGGAATTCACCATGTCTGTCTCTATTACCCATGCCCCCTGTGACGAGCTCCTGGTCACCAGGGAAACGCCTGTACAGCGTCGCCGAGTACGCGCCGCCTGGCTGTTTCTGACACCGATGTTGATGTGTCTGGCCCTCGTGGCCGCCTGGCCGCTACTGCGTACATTCTGGTTCAGCCTGACTGACGCCACCCTGACTGACACCCGTGGTGGATCCTTCGTAGGCTTGAGCAATTATCTGTTCCACAACGGTTCCAACTGGTCGGGCATCCTGGTCGATCCACAATGGTGGAACGCTGTGCGCAACACGTTGCATTTCACTGTGGTGTCGGTGGGACTGGAAGTCGTACTAGGGCTACTAGTGGCGTTGCTGTTGAACATCAAGTTCACCGGCCGTTCTTTGGTGCGTGCGTTGATTCTGATTCCGTGGGCGATTCCTACCATTGTCTCGGCGAAGATCTGGTCATGGATGCTCAACGACCAGTTCGGCATCATCAATCACCTGATGCTAAGTATCGGCCTGATTGACGCTCCCCTGGCCTGGACAGCAGACGCGGATCTGTCGATGTGGGCGGTGATCATCGTCGACGTCTGGAAGACCGTCCCTTTTGTCACGCTGCTGATGCTGGCGGCCTTGCAGATGTTGCCGAGCGATTGCTACGAAGCCGCCAGGGTCGATGGCATTCATCCGCTGAAGGTATTCTGGCGTGTCACGCTTCCCCTGCTGATGCCCGCACTGCTGGTGGCGGCGATCTTCCGCATCCTCGACTCGCTGCGGGTTTTCGACGTCATCTATGTGCTGACCTCGAACTCATCGAGCACCATGAGCATGTCGGTCTATGCCCGCCAGCACCTGGTGGAGTTCCAGGATGTTGGCTATGGCAGCGCGGCCTCGACTCTGTTGTTTCTGGTCGTTGCGGTAATCGCCATGCTTTATCTCTACCTCGGACGCCGTCAACTGGAGGTTCGGTCATGAGCCAGCGCCTACTGAAAAAAGCGCTGTGGCGCCTCGGGTTCTGGTGTCTGATCGGGGTGTTGCTGCTGTATGCGGTCTTCCCTTTCTACTACGCCATCGTGACTTCGCTAAAGCCGTCCAGTGCCTTGTTCAAGGTGAGCTACTGGATCGAAAACCCCGACTTCTCCAATTACGCGGCGGTACTCCATCAAGCCTCATTCCTACGGGCTATCGGTAACTCGCTGCTGGTCGCGCTGTGCGTGGTGACGCTGGCGCTGTTTCTCAGCCTGACCGCCGCCTATGCCTTGGGAAGGGTGAAATTCCGTGGACGTGGCACGGTATTGATGATGGTTCTCGGCGTGTCGATGTTTCCCCAAGTCGCTGTACTGTCGGGGCTGTTCGAAGTGATCCGCGCCCTGGGTCTGTACAACACGTCTTTGGCGTTGATCCTGAGCTACACGATTTTCACCCTGCCCTTCACCGTGTGGGTGCTGACCACGTTCATGGGGCAACTGCCCCATGAACTGGAGGAAGCAGCAATCATGGATGGCGCTTCGCCCTGGGTCACGCTGACCCGCGTGTTGTTGCCGCTGCTCTGGCCTGCACTGGTCACCACTGGCCTGTTGGCCTTTATCGCAGCCTGGAACGAGTTCCTGTTTGCCTTGACCTTCACCCTCACAGACACGCAACGCACAGTACCGGTCGCCATCGCCTTGATTTCCGGCGGTAGCCCCCATGAGTTGCCTTGGGGGCTGTTGATGGCCGCCTCGGTGCTGGTCACCGTCCCACTGGTGATTCTGGTGCTGATCTTCCAGCGCCGAATCGTTTCCGGTCTCACTACCGGCGCGTTAAAGGGTTGATGCCCAACACGTACAAGGAACAGCATCGTGATCAAATTGAAACTGGACAACGTGAACAAACAATTGGGCGGCGTGCGGATTCTTCGCGACGTTAGCCTGGAGATTGCTGCGGGTGAATTCGTGGTGTTCGTTGGCCCTTCTGGCTGCGGAAAGTCGACCCTGCTGCGACTGATTGCCGGACTGGATTCGATCTGTGGCGGCGACCTGCTGATCGACGGGCGACGGGTCAACGACCTGGAACCGCGCGAGCGTGGCGTCGGTATGGTGTTTCAGTCTTATGCGCTGTACCCGCACATGAGCGTCTACGACAACATCAGCTTTGGTCTCAAACTGGCCAAGACTGAAAAGAGCAGCCTGCGCGAGCGCGTGCTGAAAACAGCGCAAATCCTTCAGTTGGACAAACTGCTGCAACGCAAGCCAAAAGAACTGTCTGGAGGGCAGCGTCAGCGAGTGGCAATGGGCAGAGCCATGGCGCGCGAGCCGGACATTTTGTTGTTCGATGAGCCGCTCTCCAATCTGGATGCATCCTTGCGGGTGCAGATGCGCAACGAAATTGCCCGGCTGCATGATCGACTGGGCTCGACGATGATCTACGTCACTCACGATCAAGTGGAAGCGATGACCCTGGCCGACAAAATTGTTGTACTCAACGGCGGTCGCGTAGAGCAGGTCGGTTCACCGCGCGAACTCTATGAACGCCCGGCCAGCCGCTTTGTCGCCGGTTTTCTTGGTTCGCCCAGAATGAACTTTCTGACGGCGCGCCTGCATGCCCCGGGCGAAACCAGCCTGGTCGATACTCCCGTTTTGGGTATGACCTCCCTGCCCTTCGACAGCTCGAACCTGGCGGCAGACGCCCCGCTTAGCCTGGGAATTCGCCCGGAACACATGTCGCTCAAGGCGGCGCAGGGAACTGCCGGCGTCGTCGTTACCGCGGTCGAATACCTGGGCAGTGAAACCTATGTGCACCTGGATACAGGTCAGGACGAGCCACTGATCTGTCGTTGTGAAGTCAACGCCGGATGGCAGGCAGGCGATCGGGTCGAACTGCAGCTGGACTTCGACAACCTGCACCTGTTCGACGCCGACGGCACGGCCTTGAGGCGCCACCCACAAGTCATTGAAACCCTGCCGGATGACGTCTCTCCACGCTCAGTCCGAGCAGGCGCCCTATGACCTTATCTTTGAATACCATGAGCGATCCAATGTCTTCGTCCCTTGACCTTGCGCAGCGCGCACTGGGAGACAGCCTGTCTCGCGTCATCCAGGATTATCGACCCGGTTATCATATTTCCCCGCCGGCAGGCTGGATGAACGACCCTAATGGGGTAGTGTACTTTCGTGGCGAATATCACGTTTTCTATCAGCACCACCCCTTCGACGCGAAATGGGGCCCGATGTATTGGGGCCACGCCAAGAGTGCCGATCTGGTTCATTGGCAGCACCTGCCCATTGCGCTGGCACCCGGCGATGACTTCGACCGTGACGGATGTTTTTCCGGTAGCGCAGTGGTGTGTGGAGACACCTTGGCACTGATCTACACCGGACACACCTGGCTGGGGGAAGTGGGTGATGAACGCTTGATCCGACAAGTCCAGTGCCTGGCCACCAGCATCGACGGCATCCGGTTCGTCAAGCATGGCGCAGTCATCGAGACCGCGCCGCAAGACACTATCATGCACTTTCGTGACCCCAAGGTATGGAAGGAGGATGACTATTGGTACCTCATTGTCGGCGCACGTCTGGGCGATATGCCGCTGCTTCCGCTGTACCGTTCCACGGATCTGCATACTTGGGAGTTCCTTGATTATGTGTCCAGCGGCAGCGAGGGCGATGGCTATATGTGGGAGTGCCCGGATCTGTTTCGACTGAACGGACGCGATGTGCTGCTGTACTCGCCCCAAGGCATGCTACCCCATGGCTACGAACGGCTTAACAAGTTCCAGACTGGTTACCGAGTGGGCCGACTCGACAACGAGTGGAACTTCACCGGCGGGCCTTTTATCGAGTTGGATAACGGCCACGATTTCTATGCGGCGCAGACGCTATTGGCCGCCGATGGTCGACGCCTCGTGTGGGCGTGGCTCGACATGTGGGAAAGCCCGATGCCGAGCCAGGCCCATCACTGGTGCGGCATGCTCGGATTGCCACGCGAACTTGAACTGTGCGCAGATCGCCTTTTCATGTATCCGGCACGGGAGCTCACCGCTCTGCGAATGACGCAATTGCCTGGTACGCCGTGGTGGGAGGAGTCGGGAACCCGGTGGGTGCCGGAAGTGAATGGCGATATGCTCGAAATCCATGTGCATCTGGATTTGTTCGGGTGCACCGACGGCCACTTGGGAGTTGCCTTGCGTTGCAGCGACGATGGCCGTGAAGAAACCCTGCTCTACTACGATGCATCACTGAATCGCCTGGTGCTTGACCGCAGCCGCTCGGGTGCGCAAGTCACAGGCCAGCGCAGCGTATCGATAGACCCGATACAAGAGCGACTGGAACTGCGCGTGTTCCTCGATCGCTCGTCCATCGAGGTGTTCGACGAAAACGGACGTTTCAGCCTCAGCAGTCGTTTCTATCCGCGGCCCGACAGTCTGGGCGTGAAGCTGCTAGCAAGCGGGAGTGGCGGGCGTGTCTCGATTCCCAAGGCATGGCCTCTCGACTCGGGATGGCTATGAGCGGCGTCATTCGGGTCGCGAGAAGCGCGGGCCATGTGTCATGATTCTGCGTCAACCTGACCGGCCTCACTTCGCATGACTTCAGTGAAAGACGTTGCACAGCTGGCCGGCGTATCCCTGATGACGGTTTCTCGAGCGCTCAACACTCCGGAAAAACTGAGCCCCGAAACTCTTCTGCGGGTGCGTCGTGCCATTGATGAACTGCAATTCGTACCGAGCCTGTCGGCGCGCAAGATGCGCGGCGACAACCTCCAGTCGCGAACCATCGGTGTGTTCGCGCTGGACACCGCGACCACACCATTCGCGGTCGAGCTGCTGCTGTCCATCGAGCAGACCGCGCAGCAAGCCGGCTGGAATGTATTTATCCTCAACCTGTTAAGCAACCCGCCCACCGACCAGAACATCGACCTGATGCTATCGCACCGTCCGGACGGCTTGATCTTCAGCGCCATGGGGTTTCGCCAGGTGTGCATTCCCGAGCGATTGAAGAGCAAACCCCTGGTGCTCGCCAATTGCCTGGCAGATGACAGCCGTCTCGTCAGCTATGTACCAGACGACGAAATGGGGCAGTATCGGGCCGTACACCACGCTTTGAACCTCGGCTATAAGCGCCCTCTGTGTATCAATCTGCCAAAACAGAGTCTGGCCTGGGGCCTGCGACAAAAAGGCATGCAGCGTGCCTGTCAGGCATTCGGACTGGCGCCTGACGCGCTCCTGCAATACGACCTTTCCGATCATGATGCCTATTGTGAAACAGCAGCTATCCTCGACCGGCACGTCATTGATGGTCGTCCCCAATTTGATATTCTGATCTGCGGCAATGACCGCATTGCCTTTTGTGCCTATCAGCTGTTGTTGGGCCGTGGCCTGAAAATCCCCAACGATGTCGCCGTGCTCGGCTACGACAATATGATCGGTATTGCTGAGCTGTTTATCCCGCCGCTGACCACGGTGCAACTGCCGTACTACGAGATCGGTCGCAAGGCTGCACGGCACCTGATAGAGACCCTCGACGTATCGGGAGCCCAGCCAGTTGATTGTCCATTGGTGGTTAGGGCATCGCTATAAGATTTAGTTAATTCGGTGATAGCGCCCCCGCTTGCTTTCGATTTGCCACTGGCCTGTCACCGACCACTTATGGCCCAAAGTGTGCTGCATTCCTGCACTCCAAGCCTACCCTTCCGCTGTTCCTCTGACTTTCGACGCACAACCTACAGTTACCGCGCCCGCAAGTGCGGTCACTCCGGAACGAATTGGCGGTAACTGGGATTCCAACCCTTGGGTCTGGGCGGTTCCGTTCAAGCAGTCGATTCCGTGATCGTCCCTATCGCCGCCCTCGCCTATATGGCCTTGCTCATCTACAAGGGGCCACGGGGATGAGTCGACGCCTAGCGTCTTCCTGCCAACACAAGAAATTGGTTTACGACGATAAAGAACGGCGCGTTTGGTGCAGTTGATTGTGAAACAGAAGTGGAGGCCTTCGACGCGCTCATAGGGCTCGTTGAGGTATTCAGCGGTGGTATGAGCTCGATACAGCGACGTCGCCGTTCACTGGAAGAGGCCGAGAAACCCCAGATAAGAAGCTGATAGAAACATGCGCAGACGAAGGACCACTGGACGAAGATTGAAGAGAGGTATTTGACTCGAGCGTTCAAGGACGCCCGGGAGGCGGCAGACTGCTACAAGGGATGGAGGAGGAAGAGTTGCCGGACTTTCACAAAGTGCGAGTGCGCTGTCGCTGCACCTGTACAAGAAAGCCGGAAAGGATGGTCAGAAAATCGCAGGCCATACGAGCGAGGGCATGATCAAAAAATACCAGCGAGACCACGAGAAAATGATCTGGTCCGAGGCAATTCCGGACCTGAATATCAGCGAAATCACCGGGTAGTCTTGCGCCAGTTTTGCGCAGACGCAAAAAAGCCGATCTATATGATCGGCTTAAGTGTCTGATTCTACTCAGAAAATATGGTCGGGACGGAGTGATTCGAACACTCGACCCCTAGCACCCCATGCTAGTGCGCTACCGGACTGCGCTACGCCCCGACTAGGCGTGAAACTCGTTCCTCTTCTCGAAGAACGCTCAAGAATATATCGCAAGCTTTTGAAAACTGGAAGTATTCAAATGCAGGAAATTATTTCTTGAGGACAACCAACACATCTTCCAACTCAGCAATCATCTGCCGAATCATCTGTTTGTATTGGGTGGTGTCGTCTTTGGCCTCATCGCCGGACAAACGCAAGCGCGCGCCGCCGATGGTGAACCCTTGATCATAAAGAAGCGCGCGGATCTGCCGGATCATCAGCACGTCTTGTCGCTGATAATACCGGCGGTTTCCGCGGCGTTTGACGGGGTTGAGTTGAGGAAACTCCTGCTCCCAATAGCGCAGCACGTGCGGTTTTACCGCACACAGCTCGCTGACTTCACCAATGGTGAAGTAGCGTTTGCCTGGGATGACGGGTAGCTCGTCGTTATGACTTGGTTCCAGCATAAGCCTCAACTCGGGCCTTCAACTTCTGCCCTGGACGAAAGGTGACCACACGGCGAGCCGTGATCGGGATTTCTTCACCCGTTTTCGGATTGCGGCCAGGCCGCTGGCGTTTGTCCCGAAGGTCGAAATTGCCGAAACCGGACAATTTGACTTGTTCGTTGTCTTCAAGAGCGTGCCTGATTTCTTCAAAAAACAGTTCGACCAATTCCTTGGCCTCCCGTTTATTCAGGCCCAGCTCTTCATACAGACGTTCCGCCATCTCAGCTTTCGTCAGAGCCCCCATACGTCACTTCCTTAACGTGGCGTTCAACCTTTGTTCGAGCGAGGTGAGGATGTTTTGCGTCGTGGTATTCACCTCATCGTCATTAAGAGTGCGCGATGGATGCTGCCAGGTCAAGCCGACTGCAAGGCTTTTTCTATCAGGATCAATGCCTTTACCCTGATACACGTCAAATAGCCTGAGGTCTGTGAGCCATTCGCCTGCATTTTCACGGATTACATCCAGTACGGCACTGGCCGCAACGTCTGTGGACGCAATCAGTGCCAGGTCACGACGCACTTCAGGAAAGCGTGATAACTCCTGGAATTTTGGCATTTTTCCCAATGCCACTTCGGCCAGAACCAGCTCGAAGACGAAAACCGGACGGTCGAGACCGAGGGTTTTTGACAATTCAGGGTGGATAGCGCCGACGAACCCAACCAGACGACCTTCTCGTTCGATGCGCGCGGTTTGACCCGGGTGCAACGCAGGGTGTTTGCCCGGCACGAAAGTGAATGAATCCAGTGCGCCGGCGAAACCCAGTACCGCTTCCACATCAGCTTTGACGTCGAAGAAATCCACGACATCGCGACCTTGCGCCCAGCCTTCCGGCAGGCGGCTACCGCATACCACACCTGCCAGCATCGGCTCTTGCTTCAGGCCTTCCAGCTGACCAGCGAAGCGCAGGCCGCTTTCGAACAAGCGGACGCGATCCTGTTGACGGTTCAGGTTGTGCTGAAGTGCCTTGACCAGACCGGGCCACAAGGACGAGCGCATGGCCGCCATGTCGTTCGAGATCGGGTTGGCCAGCAGCAGCGGCTCGACACCCGGATTAAACAACTCGAATTGTTTCGGATCGATGAAACTGTAGGTGATCGCTTCCTGATAACCACGCGCCACCAGCAGGCGACGCAGTTCAGGCAGATCGCTACGCGCTTCGGCTTTGGCTTGCGGTGCCAGGCGAGCTTGCGGGTAGCGAACCGGCAGACGGTTGTAGCCGTACAGACGGGCCAGCTCTTCGATCAGATCGACTTCCAGGCTGATGTCGAAGCGGTGGCTTGGCACTTCAACGCGCCACTGCCCCGCTCCATCTGCAGCAATCTTCAGGCCCAGGCCGCTGAGCAGACGCTCGACTTCGGCCGACTCCATTTCCATGCCCAGCATCTGAGTGATGCGCTGCGCACGCAGGGTGACCGGAGCAATCTTCGGCAGGTGCTGTTCGCTGACGGTTTCGATGATCGGGCCAGCTTCGCCGCCAGTGATTTCCAACAGCAGGCCAGTGGCGCGCTCCATGGCTTCACGGGCCAATTGCCAATCCACGCCACGCTCGTAGCGATGCGAAGCATCAGTGTGCAGGCCATAAGAACGGGCCTTGCCAGCGACGGCAATCTGATCGAAGAACGCACTTTCCAGGAATACATCACGCGTGGTCGCGGTGTTGACGCCACTGTGCTCGCCCCCCATGACGCCGGCGATGGCCAAGGCGCGGGTATGGTCGGCAATCACCAGCGTATCGCTACGCAGGCTGACTTCCTGGCCGTCGAGCAGTACCAGCTTCTCGCCTTCTTCGGCCATGCGCACGCGGATGCCGCCATTGATTTCAGCGAGATCGAACGCGTGCAGCGGCTGACCCAGCTCAAGCATCACGTAGTTGGTGATGTCCACGGCAGCGTCGATGCTGCGCACGTCGCCACGACGCAAGCGCTCGACCATCCACAGCGGCGTAGGCTTGGACAGATCGACGTTACGGATCACACGACCCAGGTAACGCGGGCAAGCGGCTGGCGCCAGCACTTCGATCGAGCGCACTTCGTCATGCACGGCGGGCACGACAGCCACCACCGGACGGGTGACTTCAGCGTCATACAGCGCGCCGACTTCACGGGCCAGACCGGCCAGGGACAGGCAATCGCCGCGGTTCGGGGTCAGGTCAACCTCGATGCTGGCATCGTCCAGGCTCAGGTACTCGCGAATATCCAGACCGACCGGCGCATCCGCCGGCAATTCCATCAGGCCATCGTTGCCTTCGCCGACTTGCAGCTCGGCTTGCGAGCACAGCATGCCGTTGGACTCAACGCCACGCAGCTTGGCTTTCTTGATTTTGAAGTCGCCTGGCAGTTCGGCACCGATCATGGCGAACGGGATCTTCAGGCCAGGGCGCACGTTTGGCGCTCCGCACACAACCTGGAAGGTTTCCGAGCCATTGCTGACCTGGCAAACGCGCAACTTGTCGGCGTCCGGGTGCTGCTCGGTGCTCAGCACCTCACCCACGACCACGCCACTGAATTCACCGGCGGCCAGCGTAACGCTATCGACCTCAAGACCGGCCATCGACAGACGGGCAACCAGCTCGTCGCGACTTACCTGCGGGCTTACCCAGCCACGCAGCCATTGTTCACTGAATTTCATCCTGCTCTCCTAAGAATTCGTTACGACTAGCGAAATTGCGCGAGGAACCGCAAGTCGTTGTCGAAGAACAGACGCAAGTCATTCACGCCGTAACGCAGCATGGCCAGACGCTCAACGCCCATGCCGAAGGCAAAGCCCGAAAACTCTTCCGGGTCGATTCCGGACATGCGCAGCACGTTCGGGTGAACCATCCCGCAGCCCATGACTTCCAGCCAGCCCGTCTGTTTGCAGACGCGGCAGCCTTTGCCGCTGCACATCACGCATTCCATGTCGACTTCAGCGGACGGCTCGGTGAACGGGAAGTACGAAGGACGGAAACGCACGGCCAGCTCTTTTTCGAAGAACACGCGCAGGAACTCTTCGATGGTCCCTTTGAGGTCGGCGAAGTTGATGTCGCGGTCGACCAGCAGGCCTTCGACCTGGTGGAACATCGGCGAGTGGGTGATATCGGAGTCGCTACGGTACACACGGCCTGGGCAGACGATGCGGATCGGTGGTTGTTTCGATTCCATGGTGCGGACCTGTACCGGCGAGGTATGGGTGCGCAGCAACATGTTGGCATTGAAATAGAAAGTGTCATGCATCGACCGGGCCGGGTGATGGCCTGGGATGTTGAGCGCTTCGAAGTTGTGGTAGTCGTCTTCGACCTCAGGGCCTTCGGCGATGCCGTAGCCGATGTGGGTGAAGAACTGTTCGATACGTTCCAGAGTACGAGTAACCGGATGCAGACCACCCGAGGTCTGGCCGCGGCCAGGCAGGGTCACGTCAATGGACTCGGCAGACAGTTTGGCGGCCAGATCGGCCTCTTCAAACAGCGCCTTGCGGGCATTGAGAACCTCTGTGACACGCTCCTTGGCAACGTTGATCAGGGCGCCGACTTGCGGACGCTCTTCTGCCGGCAAATTCCCCAGGGTCTTCATCACCTGAGTCAATTCACCCTTCTTGCCAAGGTAGTGAACCCGGATTTGCTCCAGGGCATTGATATCTTCAGCGCTTTGCACAGCCTCTAGTGCTTGAGAGACGAGCGCGTCCAGGTTTTCCATGTACAGACTCCAGATACAAAATAGGGGAAGAGCTTGAAGGCTCTTCCCCTATTTATGACGTTTAACACCTGGCCCCACAGAGGTGAGACCGGGTGACTGTCGGGGGTACTTAAGCCAAGGTGGCTTTAGCTTTCTCGACAATCGCAGCAAACGCCGCTTTTTCGTTCACTGCCAGATCAGCCAGAACCTTACGGTCGATCTCGATGGACGCTTTTTTCAGGCCGGCGATGAAACGGCTGTAGGACAGACCGTTGATACGTGCACCAGCGTTGATACGAGCGATCCACAGAGCGCGGAACTGACGTTTTTTCTGACGACGGTCACGGTAGGCGTATTGGCCTGCCTTGATTACCGCTTGCTTGGCAACACGGAATACGCGCGAGCGAGCGCCGTAGTAGCCTTTAGCAAGTTTCAGAATTTTTTTGTGACGTTTACGGGCAATGACGCCACGCTTTACACGAGCCATGAGTTACTTCCTCTATTCTTGACTAAAATTAACGAAGGCGCAGCATGCGCTCGACTTTTGCCACGTCAGACGGATGCAGCAAGCTGCTACCGCGCAGTTGACGCTTACGCTTGGTCGACATTTTAGTCAGGATGTGGCTCTTGAAAGCGTGCTTGTGCTTGATACCGTTAGCAGTTTTCAGAAACCGCTTAGCAGCACCACTTTTCGTTTTCATTTTTGGCATGTTCGGATACTCCGCATTCAGTTGATAAACATAATCAGAAGGCCTGCCGTGCCCTGATGATTACTTCTTCTTTTTCGGGGCGATGACCATGATCAGCTGGCGTCCTTCCATCTTAGGATGCTGTTCGACCGAACCGTACTCGAGCAAGTCACCTTCAACTCGCTTGAGGAGTTCCATCCCCAGCTCCTGGTGGGCCATCTCACGGCCGCGGAATCGCAAGGATACCTTGGCCCTGTCCCCATCACTCAGGAAACGTACCAGGTTGCGCAGTTTTACCTGGTAATCCCCTTCCTCCGTCCCTGGACGAAACTTGATTTCTTTAACCTGAATCTGCTTCTGGTTTTTCTTGGCCGCGGCAATCTGCTTCTTCTTCTCGAAGATCGATTTGCCGTAGTCCATCAGTTTGCAAACAGGGGGTACTGCATCGGCGGAAATTTCCACCAAATCCAGTTTGGCCTCTTCAGCCTTAAGAAGCGCGTCTTCAATTGACACAATCCCAAGCTGTTCACCTTCAGCCCCAATTAACCGAACCTCGCGTGCCGAGATATTCTCGTTGATCGGGGCTTTCGGTGCAGCTCGTTTATCTTGTCTCATTTCACGCTTAATAGTAATTACTCCGAATCTGGGCGACCACGCCGGGAAACCGCTTGCGCGAGAAACTCAGCGAACTGGGCGACGGGCATCGAGCCCAGGTCAGCACCTTCACGAGTACGCACAGCGACAGTCTGCATCTCGACTTCCCGATCTCCGATAACCAAGAGATAAGGAACCTTGAGCAAAGTATGCTCGCGGATTTTAAAGCCGATCTTTTCATTTCTCAAGTCAGACTTGGCACGAAATCCGCTTTCGTTGAGGGTTTTTTCGACCTCGGCGGCAAAATCGGCCTGTTTGTCAGTGATATTCATGATCACTGCCTGGGTCGGAGCCAGCCACGCAGGGAATGCACCCTCGTAGTGCTCGATCAGGATTCCGACGAAACGTTCGAAGGATCCGAGGATCGCCCGGTGCAACATCACCGGGTGCTTGCGACTGTTGTCTTCGGAGACGTATTCGGCTCCCAGACGGACAGGCAGGTTAAAATCGAGCTGAAGGGTACCACACTGCCAGACACGGCCGAGGCAATCTTTCAGCGAGAACTCGATCTTCGGACCGTAGAACGCACCTTCGCCCGGCTGCAAATCATATGGCAAGCCAGCGCTATCAAGGGCTGCAGCCAATGCGGCTTCGGCGCGATCCCACAGTTCGTCGGAACCAACACGTTTTTCCGGACGAGTGGACAGCTTCATTTCGACGTCTTTAAAGCCGAAGTCGGCATAAACGTCCATGGTCAGCTTGATAAAAGCGGCGGATTCGGCCTGCATCTGCTCTTCAGTGCAGAAGATGTGGGCATCGTCCTGAGTGAACGCACGCACACGCATGATGCCGTGCAGCGCACCCGATGGCTCGTTACGGTGGCAAGCACCGAATTCGGCCAGACGCATCGGCAACTCGCGGTAGCTCTTCAGGCCTTGATTGAACACTTGCACATGGCAAGGGCAGTTCATCGGCTTGATCGCGTAGTCGCGGTTTTCCGACTGCGTGGTGAACATGTTGTCGGCGTAGTTGGCCCAGTGCCCGGATTTCTCCCACAGGCTGCGGTCAACGACTTGTGGAGTTTTGATCTCCAGATAGCCGTTGTCGCGCTGAACCTTGCGCATGTACTGCTCGAGCACTTGATACAAAGTCCAGCCGTTCGGGTGCCAGAACACCATGCCCGGCGACTCTTCCTGGGTATGAAACAGGCCCAGGCGCTTGCCGATCTTGCGGTGATCGCGCTTTTCAGCTTCTTCGATGCGCTGGATGTAGGCCGCCAGCTGCTTCTTGTCCGCCCAAGCGGTGCCGTAAACGCGCTGCAACTGCTCGTTCTTGGCATCGCCACGCCAGTAGGCGCCGGACAACTTGGTCAGCTTGAAGGATTTCAGGAAGCGCGTATTCGGGACGTGCGGGCCGCGGCACATGTCGACGTATTCTTCGTGATAGTACAGGCCCATGGCCTGTTCGTTCGGCATGTCTTCGACCAGGCGCAGCTTGTAGTCTTCGCCACGGGCCTTGAACACTTCGATCACTTCGGCGCGCGGAGTGACTTTCTTGATCACGTCGTAATCTTTCTCGATCAGCTGCTGCATGCGCTGTTCGATGGCTGCCAGGTCGTCCGGAGTGAAAGGACGTTCGAAGGCGATGTCGTAATAGAAGCCTTCGTCGATGACCGGACCGATGACCATCTTGGCGGTCGGGTACAGCTGCTTGACCGCGTGGCCAACCAGGTGGGCGCAAGAGTGGCGAATGATCTCCAGCCCCTCTTCATCCTTTGGCGTAATGATTTGCAGCGTGGAATCGCTGTCGATGATGTCGCTGGCGTCGACCAGCTTGCCATTGACCTTGCCGGCCACGGTGGCCTTGGCCAGACCTGCACCAATGGATGCGGCGACCTCGGCTACGGAAACCGGGTGATCGAATGAACGTTGACTGCCGTCGGGAAGAGTAATAGTTGGCATGGCGCCTCCTCTCCTAGTGGTGACCCCTACCAAAGGTCACGTGGGTTGGGATGAGCCAGTACAAGATCCGATCCAGGCCATTCAATGACGAACGCCTGCCTTACAGCGGCAGGAGCCTTGCGGCCAACCGGAAAACCGAACCAGAGTGACTGGGATTCAAATCAGGGTTATTCGCGCCGTTGCCGCCACCGGGACTGAAGGTCATCCGGAGCCCGCAAAAGCCCGAGCGAGGCATGCTAGCACAGATGAACGGTCATCGATGCAACGAGGCTTATGCCGGGGCAAATCTCGCAATTTATGCCAGAGTGCTGAACTTGAACCCCACTTTACCCCTCAGATAACAAGACATTGACCCACAAGGAGCATCCCAGCATGCGTCTGAATCGTTTGTTCGCAGTCGTCGCCCCCATCGTTCTGTTGCTGCCATTGGCCGCCCATGCCGATTGGCCAAAGGGCGAGCGCGAAAAATACATGGCTCAGTGCACAGATGCGGCCACTCCGCAGATTGGTGCGGCCGCAGCGAAGGCCCACTGCGCTTGCGGTGCTGATGCGATCAAATCGTATCCGGCTGGCGATATCCAGGCATTGATGGACAATAAGGCCAGCCCGGAATTGCAGCAGAAAGCTCTGGGTCAGATAGCCAAATGCAAGGCCAATACACCGGCGAAGAAGTGACAAAAAAGTCCTTTTGACTCGGCTTATCGCTGATAAAAACCGCTGCATTTGAGCTTTTTCGTACAATTTATGCAGGTTTTACAGGTTTTTTTATCGTCTTTACTTTCGGCTGAAAGCCTTGTAAAACGGGGCTTTCAGCTACATCAAGCAGCAAACGGAACGCGACTGCACGGCAAACAGCACGTCCGGGGGGCTCCCAAAGCGAACATTTCGACTATGATACCCCGGTGTGCCCAGTTGGCCTGAGCAGCACAGCACTACTGAAAATATATGTTTCTTGGAGATACACCATGTCTAATCGCCAAACCGGCACCGTTAAATGGTTCAACGATGAAAAAGGCTTCGGCTTCATCACTCCTCAAGGTGGCGGTGACGACCTGTTCGTACACTTCAAAGCTATCGAAAGCGACGGTTTCAAAAGCCTGAAAGAAGGCCAAACCGTTTCCTTCGTGGCTGAGAAAGGCCAAAAGGGTATGCAAGCTGCACAAGTCCGCGCTGAGTAATTTTCAGCCGCACTAAAAAAACCCCGTCCATGTGACGGGGTTTTTTATGGGTGAAGCAAAAGCCTGAAGCGATCAGCCGCAGTTGACGCGGGTGACCACCCGGCTGGCATCGGTGTTGAGGTTCAGACGATCGGAGCGGTATTCCAGCGTCACCATATCGTTAGGCGACAGGAACCGTGCGTTCTGTGCGCCTGCGCGGGTACGCGCCTGCTCCAACAGTGCGGGCGAAGCCGGTTTGCCGATGGCGAATTCGGCTGCCTTCGCCTCACAACGGCTGTGACCTGTGTCAGACGTCGCTACAGGGTCTGCCGCCGACTCGGAGGACGTGCTGCTGCAACCAGCCAGCAAAGTGACGGCGAACAATGTACCCAATGACGCGAGCTTCCAAGGCATGAAGCCTCCTTTTTTCCAATAGTTAAGCTGAGATCTTGCGACCGCCAATCCGGCATTTGGTTTCAAGGTGAGTGCCATCACTCTGCCCTGGAACCGCACGAGCGGCGAGTTTGCCTGAGCATCGCCGCGCCGTTCATCACTCAATCGTGACTGAATATGAACAGCCCTCAATAGACGTCGATGTAATCATACGGCGGGTTCGGCCAGTTCTCTTTCAGCGCATTGAAGATCTGCATGACCCAGACCTCATCGCTTGCTGCGACCAAGCCTACGTAACCGGAGCCCTTGGCCCACGTCTCCAGCCGAAACAATAGTCCGTTGATATCGGTGCCGCCCACAACACCCGATGAAATATAGGCAACGCCAGCCTTGGTCACCCGCAGTTGCGTATGCTCGTCATCACTGGCAGAAGCCAGTAACTGGCGCACCGCCTCGAGGGTCAAGCCGTCGGGCGTGTTCAAATCGATCTGCACAGCACGGTCCTTGAAAATTCGTCAAAGACCAAGTGTCGCATAGCCCTCCTCTCATGCCTAAGTCGGAGTGCCAAACGCCGCGCAAAATGGTTAACTCGACACTCAGACTTTCCCGACTTCACGAGCGCCATCATGTCCACCATAAGCATCGACGCCAACATCACCGTCAAGTGGCCGCAGGGTCACAGCTCTTACAGCCCGGGCAGCCCGGAAGAGTTCGCAATCATTGGCATCGATCTATTGGTCAAGGAACTGGGAACTGAAGCGGCCAGGAAATTCATCGCGCAGATATTCGAAAAATACCCCGCCGGCTATATGGGCTTGACAGAGAACGAGCGGGCGTAAAACCCGCAGGCTGGCACCTGCGGGTGTGAAACTTACTTCAGACGAGCCAGACGCTGGGTCAGCAAGTCGAAGAATCCCTGGGCGTCGCCGCTTTCTACCCAGAATGCATTCTTCGGCGCTTTCAGGCCGTCATACCAGTCGACGATGGTTTGGCCGAAGGTCGGGCCTTCGCGGCTATCAACGACCACATTGACAGAGCGACCGGTGAACAATTCAGGCTTGAGCAGGTAGGCGATGACGGTGGCGTCATGCACCGGGCCACCCGGAATGCCATAGTGTTCCATGTCGCCTTTGACGTACTCATTGAGAATGTCGCCCACCAGCTTGCTGGCGTTGTTGTTGATCGCGGCGATCTGCTTCAGGCGCGCCTCACTGGTGAGGATCTTGTGGGTCACGTCCAGCGGCAGATAGGTCAGCTTCACGCCGCTCTTGAGCACCACTTCCGCAGCCTGCGGGTCGGCGAACAGGTTGAACTCGGCCACCGGGGTGATGTTGCCGCCGTTGAAATGCGCTCCCCCCATGATCACCACTTCCTTGATGCCCTGAACGATTTCAGGTTCCTGGATCAGCGCCAGGGCCAGGTTGGTCTGTGGACCGAGCATGGCGATGGTGATGCTGTGAGGCTTGGCGGCCTTCAAAGTGTCGATCAGGTACTCGACCGCATTGCCTTCGGCCAGGCCTTTCTTCGGCTCGTGCACGGTGACGCCCGACAAGCCTTCCTTGCCATGGATGTTCTCGGCATAAATCGGTGTGCGCATCAACGGTTTCGGTGCGCCTGCGTAGACCGGCACCTCCTCGCGCCCCGCCCACTCACGGGCCAGTCGCGCATTTCGTGAAGTCTTGTCCAGTCGCACGTTGCCCGCGACGGTGGTCAGCGCACGGATATTCAATTCTTCCGGCGACGCCAACGCAAACAGCAAAGCGACGACGTCGTCGGCACCCGGATCGGTGTCGATGATCAAATCGATCTTTTCCGCAGCCTGGACGCTTGTTGCAGTAATCAGGGACAAAAGCAGCAAACTCCGGAGCAGGTGGTGCAGTTTCTGAGCATAGCGGTGCATATCGCACTCCTTGTGCGTGGGAAAACAGATTGTGTACAGCGGGTCAGAAGGTCACCCCCGAGACCAGCACGATGTTGCAGTACGGCGCACATTCGCCGGTACGAACAATCGCTCGCGCCTGTCGACTGAGGACTTTGAATTGTTCATGGCTGAGCAGCTCACGCTGGCCCAGCGCGCCTTTGGCATTCAGCTCATCCAGAGAGCGCAAGGCGGGTGGTTGTTTGTCCAGAATTTCCTCGGCCAGCACATGGCGCTCAACCTGCATTTCGCTGAGCACGACGTTCAAGGTGCTGACGAAATCCGGAATACCCTGGGTCAGGGCCAGGTCGATCAGTTCGACGCCCGGCGGTACGGGCAGGCCGGCATCGCCGATCACGACCATGTCGCCGTGACCCAGGGAAGCGATCAGCCGAGACAGCGCGACGTTGAGCAAAGGTGTCTTTTTCATGGTGCTTTGTACGCCTGTACTTCGGACAAGGTGGGAATCGAGGGTTGCGCGCCGGCACGGGTGACTGAAAGCGCCGCGGCTACCTGGCCGAAACGGATCGCTTCAGCTTCGGTTTTGCCGGACGCCAGCGCGGCAGCAAAACCGCCGACGAAGGTATCGCCGGCCGCCGTGGTATCGACAGCCTTCACCGTCGGTGCCGGGAAATGTTCGAAGCCTGTACCGTTGGCGAACATTGACCCTTGAGCACCCAGGGTGATGATGACCTTACCGGCACCCAGTGCGATCAATCGGGTTGCGGCGGTTTCGGCGGACGCAAGGGAGTCAACCGGCAAACCGCTCAGCGCCGAGGCCTCGCTTTCATTGGGAATCAGGTAATCGATGGACGCATACCAATCTGCTGGCAGCGGACGACTGGCCGGCGCCGGGTTGAGGATCACGATTTTGCCCAGCTCACGGCCGCGCTTGAGGGCGTGACCCACCGTGGCATCCGGCACTTCCAGCTGACAAATAATCACGTCCGCCGCCTGCAACACGGCATCGAACCGGTCGATCACCTGTGGCGTCAGCGCACCATTGGCACCGGCGACGATCACGATTGCGTTCTGGCTGTTGTCATCGACCACAATCAATGCCACGCCGCTGGAACCCTCGACAGTGCTGACGGCCTGGCAGTCGATCTGCTCGACCATCAGAGCCCCGCGCAGTTCTTCACCGTAAGCATCGCTGCCGACACAACCGACCATCGACACCTGCGCCCCCAGCCGCGCCGCAGCGACCGCCTGGTTCGCGCCCTTGCCGCCGGAAACCGTGGCAAACGACTGCCCGATCAGCGTCTCACCGCCACGGGGCAGCCGTGGAGCCCGGGTCACCAGGTCCATGTTCAGGCTGCCTATCACCACTACTTTTGCTGGCATACATCACTACTCGTCAATTCGGTTTCAGCGGTATTCGTCGAACACACCGGCAAGCGGCGCAGTCGATTCTCGCAGGACAATACTGGGCGTCACGATCCGCTGATCGGTGGCCATGTCGGGTGTTGCGATTCGTCGTAACAGAACCTCGGCCGCCATCTCACCGAGTTGCAGGATCGACTGGCCCACGGTGGTCAGCGCCGGGTAGACATAACGGCTCATCTGGATATCGTCGAAGCCGATCACCGACAGTTCTGTCGGCACACGCACATTGCGCTCGGCAGCCGCTCGCAACACGCCAATGCCAATCATGTCGTTGCCGGCGAAGATCGCGCTGGGCGGGTTCTTTTCCAGCAGAATCGCGGCGGCGTTGTAACCGCCAGTGCTGGTGAAGTCACTTTCCAGCATGCGCTCGCGATGCACTTCCACCCCCGCCTCTTTCAAGGCTCGGCAATAACCGGCCAGACGCATCTGCGCCACACTGGTACCCGCCGGGCCACCGATGGTGGCGATGTCCCGGTGGCCCAGCTCCAGCAGATGCCGGGTAGCCAGGTAGGCACCGTATTCGTGATCGATACGCACCAGGTCGGCATTTACACCTTCCAGCCCGCGGTCGACGATGACCATCGGTGTGCGCACGCCGGCGAGACCTTCTGCCAGCCCCGCGTCGCCACCGGCCGAGGCCACGATCAACCCGTCGATGCGTTTTTCCAGCAGCACGCGCAGGTAACTGCGCTGTTTGTCCGGGTTGTCGTCGGAGTTGCAGAGGATCACGCAATAGCCGTTACGCTCGCAGTAATCCTCAATGCCACGGGCCAGTTCGGCGAAGTACGGGTTGAGGCTGTTAGGCACCAGCAAACCGATGGTCGCCGTGGTCTTGGCTTTCAAAGAACGGGCCACGGCGCTCGGCACGTAGTCCAGGGTCTTGATCGCCGCCTCGACTTTGATCCGTACCTCTTCGCTGACCGGCCGGGTCTTGTTCACCACATGGGACACCGTGGTGTAGGAAATCCCCGCGAGTGCCGCTACATCCTTGATCGTTGCCATGACTCAGGTCCGCCGGCTTGCGCGCTGACTGCGATAAGTATCAAGCACCACCGCCACCACGATCACTGCGCCGGTGATGATGCGTTTGGTCGGCTCGGTCGCGCCGATCTGCGCCAGGCCCGCCGCCAGTACGGAAATGATCAGAACCCCGAAGAAGGTGCTGATTACCGAACCACGGCCGCCCATCAGACTGGTGCCGCCGATCACCACCGCGGCGATCACTTGCAGCTCCAATCCGGAGCCGGCATTCGGGTCCGCCGCTTCCAGACGGGAAATCTGAAACAGAGCGGCAATACCGGCCAACAGCCCCATCAGACTGAATACCAGGATCTTGTAGGGTTTTGGATTGATCCCGGCCAGACGCACCGCTTCTTCGTTGGTGCCGATGCCGATCAGGTAGCGGCCGAACACGGTACGGGTCAGCACGGCCTGGGCGATGATGATGATCAGCAAGGCAATGATGAACGACGGCGAGATGCCAAAGGCAATCGGGTTGGACAGCCAGGCAAAGGCGTCACCGATGTAAGCCGTGCGCGAGCCGGTCATCTGATACGCCACGCCACGGGCCATTTCCAGCACGCCAAGGGACACGATGAACGACGGAATTCGCCACGCCACGGTGATCGATCCGGTGATGGTCCCGGCCAATGCCGCGATCGCCATGCCGAGCAGCGCTGCAGGCAGGACGCTCCAGCCCCAGCCAAGAATCGCCACGCTGACGGCCGACGCTGCGAGCGCCAACACCGAGCCGACCGACAGGTCGATACCGCCGATGATCAGCACGAACGTCATGCCGACCGCCAGCACCATCAGATCGGGAATCTGGTTGGCCAGGGTGCTGAAAGTGTCGTAGGACAGGAAGTGGCTGCTCAATACCGAGAACAGCGCAACCATCGCCAGCAAGGCACCGGCCAGGCCCAGATAGGTGCCCAGGCCGTAGAAATTGCCACTACGTTTGCCGGCAGAAGATGCAGTTTTCATGGAAGATCCCTAGGCGCTGCTTCGTTGAGCAACGCATCACGTTTTTGGTAGCCGGCGAACGCGGCAGCAAGCAAATCATCCTGGGTCCAGCTGTCGCGCTCGAAAGTGTCGATCAGGCGCCCCGCAGACAACACGCCGATCCGGTCGCAGATCAGCATCAGTTCACGCAGGTCGCTGGACACCACCACCAGCGCCTTGCCCTGCCGGGTCAGTTCACCGAGCAGCGCATAGATGTCGAACTTGGCGCCCACATCGATGCCACGGGTCGGTTCATCGAACAGCATTACCGAACAGTCACGCTCCAGCCAACGGCCGATCACGACCTTCTGCTGGTTGCCACCCGACAGCTCGGAAACCAGTTGCGTCGGACTCGAACTGCGGATGCGCATGGCATCGATCTGACGTTGGGCCAGGGACATTTCGTCAGCGTTGTTGACGATGCCGCCACTGGAAATCACCGGCATGTTGCCCAGCGCGATGTTGGCGCTGATCGACTGGGTCAGCAGCAGGCCTTCGCCTTTGCGGTCCTCGGTGATCAGGGCGATGCCGTGACCGACCGCATCAGCCGGCGAACGGATGCTCACCACCCGAGCCGGCGAACCCAGCGCAACGGTGCCACTGTCCGCGGTGTCGGCACCGAAGATCAGACGCAGCAACTCGGTGCGCCCTGCCCCGATCAATCCGGAAATCCCGTAGATCTCACCGGCGCGGACTTCGAAGGACACGTCGCGAACTTTGTCCGAGCGAGTCAGCCCACTAACCGTCAAGGCGGGAGCGCCAATGTTGCGCGGCCCCAGGTCGATGTGTTCGCCGAGTTCACGGCCGACCATCAACGTGACCAGTTGCTCGCTGTTGTAATTGGCCATCGGCTCGACGCAGACCAGGTTGCCGTCACGCAACACCGCAATGCGCTGGGCGACCCGCGCCAGCTCTTCGAGCCGGTGGGAGATGTAGATGATCGACACGCCCCGAGCTTGCAAGCGGGTGATCTGCTCGAACAGCATCTCGACTTCACGGGCGGTCAGCATCGCCGTCGGCTCGTCGAGAATCAGCACGTGGCAATCGCCGATCAGATTGCGCGCGATCTCGACCATTTGTTGGTGGCCGATGCCGAGTTCGCCGACCAGGGTGTCCGGGTCGATCGCGTCGAGCCCTACCTGGGCCATGGCCTCGATCGCGGCTTTGCGCAGTTGTTTGCGGCTGATCCAGCCCCCATTGCTGGGAAGGTTGTCGAGAAACAGATTTTCCGCCACTGACAGGGTCGGCAACAGATTGAGTTCTTGCATGACCATGCGGATGCCCAGGTCTTCGGCCTGGGTGCGGCTGCCAGGGCGGTATTCCTGCCCCTGAAATTGCATGTGGCCGGTGGTCGGCGTGACCAGCCCGCCAATGATTTTCGACAGTGTGCTTTTGCCGGCACCGTTCTCGCCGGTCAGCGCCAGCACTTCACCGCGCATCAGCGTCAGGTCGATGCCGGTCAGGACAGGTTGGGCGTAGGTCTTGCCGATGCCGCTGACCGAGAGGACAGCGTTCGGGGCGGAAACTGACATAAAACTCTCCATGCGCTCGCCCGATCGGGCGAGCACCGTTGTGCCGCCAGAAGGGTTACTTGGTGACCAGCTCTACCGGCGTTTCGATCACGCCGTTGGCGCCGCTGTCGACCTTCTCGCCCTTGATGATTTTCAGCGCAGTCTCGATACCGAACACGGCTTGCCTGGCGGCAAACTGGTCAGCGGTAGCCAGGACGCGGCCGTCTTTCAACATTGGCTTGATGGCGTTGATGTTGTCGTAACCGACCACTTGCACCTTGCCGGCCTTGCCTGCCGCACGCACGGCGGAAACGGCACCGACGGCCATGCTGTCGTTACCGGCCAGCAGCGCTTTGACGTCCGGGTATTCGCTGAGGATCGAGGCGGCAACCTTGTTGCCCTTGTCGATCTCCCAGTCACCGGATTGCAACGAGACAACCTTGATCTGCGCCGCTTCCATCGCGTCTTTGAAGCCTGCGGTGCGGGCCTGGGCGTTGGTGGTGGTGGACACGCCTTCGATGATGCCGACTTCGTCACCGGCCTTCAGCTGCTTGGCCAGATACTCGCCGACCAGACGAGCGCCTTTGCGGTTATCCGGGCCTACGAACGGGACGGTGATGTTCTTGCTTTTGACCACGGCCGGGTCGAGCTGGTTATCGATGTTGATCACGGTGATACCGGCATCGATGGCTTTCTTGATCACGGGAACCATGGCCTTGGAGTCAGCCGGCGCGATGACCAGCGCATTGACCTTGGCCAGAATCATTTGCTCGACGATGCGCGTCTGGCCCGCAGTATCCGTTTCGTCCTTGATGCCGTTGGAGATCAGCTCGAAATCGCCGGAATGGTCTTTTTGATAAGCCTTGGCACCGTCTTCCATGGTCAGGAAGAACTCGTTGGCCAGGGACTTCATGACCAGTGCGACTTTGGGTTTTTCAGGAGTCTCGGCGAAAGCCGAAGAGACAGGCAGCGCGGCAGATGCGGCGGCCAGCATAGCGACAGCAAGAAGACGTCCAGCGAATGGCAGCTTCATGGGTTCACTCCGATCTTATGATTATTGTGAGCAACGCTTGCGCTGGCGTAAGCTTCATGGCGTCCGACAATGGACGAGCCATCAAGAACAACGCGCAAACGTTTGCGTAGACCGAACTATGCGAACCCTGCTGTGATTTGTCAACGACCTGTTTTGTGTCTCGGTTGGCACCAGATCACGCCGTCGTGCTGACCAGACCACCCGCGCTGGAGTCTTTGGCCAGTTCTTTCACCAGATTCCCGGTGACTTGCGCCAGCGCACCATTGGTCTCGGCGATCTGCCCCTGGATCGACATGACGGCTGTGGCTTTGGCCTCCTCGGTTGGATAGGACGCTGCCTGAGCGGCCGCCAATTGCTGCTGTTGTTCGCGCAACTGCTGTTGCAGTTCCTGCATACGCTTGAGCAACACCTGAACCGCAATACTCTGGCTGCTTTTGCTCTCGGATTTGCTTTCGTCCTGAGCAGCCCCTCCGGTTCTGACCTGGTTTTCTTCTTTTCCAGTCAGCTGTGTCGACGCCTCTTCCGTCGCTTCGCTCAAGGCATTGATCGTCGACGGTGTCTTGCCACCAATAGTGATTGCGCCCGCATTTGGAAAACCGACAGAAAAAGACATGTGCACTCCCGAAAAAAAATCCCTTGAAGGGACATCGACCTGTGCGCGGGTTTCTTTAGCACTGATTTTCTATCTGGCAAGGCGAAGAGTTCACCAGAGGTCGTAGGCCTTTTCGGAGAGCCGAACGCGAAACCTCAACTAATTCGGAAACCCGGACACGAAGCTGTTTAAGGCCGGTAACCCACTGGGTAAATATTGATATAAATCATCCAGTTAAAAGTTTTTCTCATTCAACGTAGGGCTGGTACAGATCCTGCTCTTCACCTAGACCCCAAGCGTTCAGATCTGCCTGGGGCGTATCTAGATGAACTTGCATCAGCACCGTCTCACTACTAGAGAGAAAATAATGAAATCTGCCTTCAACACCTTTATTCCGGGCGCTTTGGCCCTCCTGCTGCTCCTGCCTACCGCTCTTCAGGCAAAAGAAGTCGAAACCCAACAGAAACTGGCCAACGTGGTGATCCTCGCCACCGGCGGCACCATTGCCGGTGCCGGCGCCAGCGCGGCTAACAGCGCGACCTACCAGGCAGCGAAAGTCGGCATCGAGCAACTGATCGCCGGGGTTCCGGAGCTCAGCCAGTTGGCGAACGTTCGCGGCGAACAGGTCATGCAGATCGCCTCGGAAAGCATCACCAACGACAACCTGCTGCAACTGGGTCGCCGCGTCGCCGAACTGGCCGACAGCAAAGACGTCGACGGGATCGTGATCACCCACGGCACCGACACCCTGGAAGAAACCGCGTACTTCCTGAACCTGGTGGAAAAAACCGACAAGCCAATCATCGTCGTCGGCTCCATGCGCCCAGGCACCGCAATGTCGGCTGACGGCATGCTGAACCTGTACAACGCCGTCGCCGTCGCCAGCAGCAAAGACGCCCGCGGCAAAGGCGTGCTGGTGACCATGAATGATGAGATCCAGTCGGGGCGCGACGTCAGCAAAATGATCAACATCAAAACCGAGGCATTCAAAAGTGCCTGGGGCCCGCTCGGCATGGTAGTTGAGGGCAAATCCTACTGGTTCCGTCTGCCGGCCAAGCGTCACACCATGGATTCGGAATTCGACATCAAAACCATCAAGAGCCTGCCTGACGTCGAAATCGCCTATTCCTACGGCAACGTCAGCGACACGGCCTACAAGGCACTGGCTCAATCCGGTGCCAAAGCGATCATCCATGCGGGCACCGGCAACGGTTCGGTCTCCTCGCGTGTGGTCCCTGCCCTGCAAGCCCTGCGCAAGGACGGCGTGCAAATCATTCGTTCGTCCCACGTCAACGCCGGCGGTTTCGTCCTGCGTAATGCCGAACAGCCAGACGACAAGTACGACTGGGTCGTGGCGCATGACCTGAACCCGCAAAAAGCCCGCATCCTGGCCATGGTCGCGCTGACCAAGACCAACGACAGCAAAGAGCTGCAACGGATGTTCTGGGAATACTGATTCGCCCTCGCCCGACCGACTCCGGTCGGGCACTGCATTCACCACTCGCCAGCCTGGGCGAGTGGTTCATACCCCGTCTGATACTCCGATAAAAATTTTCCCTTCTTCCTACACCAAATGGAAAAAACTGCTGTCAGAGGATTTTCTTGAATTTTAAGCAGTTGCGAAAATGCCTACAGTTAAATACTGTATGCACGTACAGCTTAATAAGGATAATTCCGTGGCCTCCACCTCTGCTTCTCCTGATGCCTATCAACGCATGGGCATACGCGTTCAGAAAATCATCAACTCCCCCACCGCTCAGAAAGCCAAAGCCGCACTGATCTTCCGTTTACCGGACGAGCCTGTGGATGAGTGGGAGCAATTGCTCGAAGAAATTGATGAGAACGACAACGTCACCCTCGCCTATCGCGACGATGGCGGTGTGCAGATTTTCTGGGTTGTGCCGAAGGAAGATTGAGTCAATGAGTGTCCGCTGGTTTGCTTTGCTGTTTCTGTTCATCACCCTTGGCGCCCAGGCTGGCGCCCCCCGCACCTTCAACGAAGCCAAGAAAGTCGCCTGGAAGCTTTACGCGCCGCAATCCACCGAGTTCTATTGCGGCTGTAAATACACCGGCAACAAGGTCAACCTCGCAGCCTGTGGGTATGTGCCGCGCAAGAACGCCAAGCGCGCCGCCCGCATTGAGTGGGAGCACATTGTTCCCGCTTGGCAAATCGGCCATCAGCGTCAGTGCTGGCAAGAGGGCGGACGCAAGAACTGCACGCGGTACGATCCGGTCTATCAAAAGGCCGAGGCTGATCTGCACAACCTGGTGCCGAGCATCGGCGAAGTGAACGGCGATCGCAGTAACTTCAGTTTCGGTTGGCTGCCGGTGCAATCGGGTCAGTACGGTTCGTGCCTGACCCAGGTCGATTTCAAGGCGAAGAAAGTCATGCCCCGCCCTTCCATTCGCGGCATGATCGCCCGGACGTATTTCTACATGAGCAAACAGTACGGTTTGCGCCTGTCGAAACAGGACCGGCAACTGTACGACGCGTGGAACAAGACCTATCCGGTTGAAGCCTGGGAACGTCAGCGCAACCAGAGCGTGGCCTGCGTGATGGGTCGGGGCAACGAGTTTGTCGGGCCCGTGGACATGAAAGCCTGCGGCTGATCGACCGCATAAAACCAAAAAGGCCTCGAGTATTCATGCCCGAGGCCTTTTTACGTTTCTATCCGCCGCTTTTGTTGTAGCGCCAGTAACCCATCAGATTCAGTGACTCCCGAGCGATGCCGCGCTCCTTGATCAAGTACTTGCGCAGGCTCATCACGGCCATCGTTTCCCCGGCGATCCAACCGTAGAAACCCTGACCGGTCGAGTCGGAGGTTTCCCAGAGAATCTCTTGGTCGACATCGACCTTGGCCAGCTCCACTGTTGCGTGAGTCTGCGAGGAAGTAACCGCCAGCGCCGCCCCACGGACCGCTTCAACCATCAGCGAACCTGCTGCCCTACCGGCGGAATGATCCCGGACCAGCCACCGCACTGACAACCCAGGCCATTCAGGAACCGGCAATGCGTCTTCTGCGCTGGCCACCTCGAAAAATGCCTGAGTCGTCGGCGGCTCGGCCAAGGCAGCCATCTCGTCCAGAATGCCGAGAGCGGCGGGCAATGCCGTGGCATCAGCCACCAGCAACAGATGCTTGAGCGTGTGAGGCGGCTTCCATTCGAAACCTCCCGCGTCTTGCGCTGAAAACTGACGATCAGGCGCAACAATCTGGATTGGCTCGCCCACTCCCGACCGGATTGCCCAACGGGAGGCCGGACCGGTTTCACCGTGCAATACGAAGTCGATGTCCACTTCGCCTTGCTCGGCCCGCAGATGCCGGATGGTGTAAGTGCGCATTGCCGGACGCTGGTTGGCCGGCATTGAACGGTAGCGCGCATACCAATGCTGGTCATGAGCCAGTCTGGCAGGCGACCCGTCTTCGGCTGGAAAGAATAGTTTGACGCGCTGATCCGGTGCCCAGGTGGCCATTTCGGTGACCATCGGACCGGCCAGGGTCACGCGCATTAAATGTGGGCTGAGGGTCTTTTTGTGCGCCAGGACCGCGTCGAATATTTTGTAAGGGGTGGCGGAGGCCATGGAGAGCTCCTTCTGGGAATCGACAGTGACTACGCTTAGAGACGAGTCAATGTGGATCCCCTTTAAGGGGCTTCGACGGAAGGCCTGCGTGAAAAGGGCTGTTACTGGGCTACGGGACGCTCAAGCACCAGCACTTCGATGTTCTGTTTCTTGGCCCGGGTAAGCGCCGCAGCCACCTCGGCCTGCTTGGCTTCGGCCTCGGCTTTCGAATTGAATGGTCCGAGCAGAATGCGAGTCTTGCCGTTTTCCTTGACGATGCTGGACACAAAGCTGTGCTCGATCAGCCAACCGCTCAGGTCGCTGACAGCCTGGGGCGTTTCGCCTCTCACTTCGACATCCCATTGCGGCCCGGTGACTGCCGCGGGCGCGGAAACGACTGCCGGCTTCGGCTTTTGAGCGTCAACGCCCTTACCTTGATCGCACCCAACCAGCGCCAGTACTGCGATTACCAAGACCATTTTGCGCACAACGTGTCCCTCTGAATGCTGAAAGCGGCGATTTTAGCATTCATGAATACTTCCCGAGTGCCGCAAAATGGGCGCAAAACAACGAGAATGATGGTTGCGGCCTCTGTATAGTTACGCCTTGGGAATTAATGCAGCATCTGCGCGTCAGAAAGAGGCACCCAAACCGTGAGACTTCGCACTAATCTATACATACCACCGACCTCTGCACTGTTCGAATCAGGTGCCCTACAAAGCAATCAAGGAGAAGACCATGCTGATACTCACCCGCAAAGTCGGTGAAAGCATAAATATCGGTGACGACATTACGATCACCATACTGGGCGTGAGCGGCCAGCAAGTCCGGATCGGGATCAACGCGCCGAAAGACGTCGCAGTGCATCGCGAAGAAATCTATCAACGCATTCAGGCTGGCCTGACCGCTCCAGACAAGCCGCAAACTCCCTGAATCCTGTTGCAGTCAGTAGCCAGCCCGTTCAGTCCCGGACAACGGCTGGCTAAAGATTCAAGTGTAGTATTGCCATCCGTTCGCCCCTGCCCGCCAAAAACGTGAAGCCGATATTAACGACACGTCCCCTGCCCTGACTGTCAGACGTTTCTGATTATCCCCCAGGAAGAACGTGATCCGACTCGGCTAACCAAACGTTACGCCGCGCGCCATGCCCGTGGCCGCCACCACCATCAGCAACACCAGCAGCCCTTCGATATGACTGATCCGCGCAAACAGCTTCGCGCGCCCGGTATCGATCGCCGCGCCACGACTCAGTGCGACCCGCCATTTGATCAGCGTGATCATCGGCGCCACTTCGAGCAGCAAGATCAGCACGAACAGCACGAACAGCGTCATCTTGAGATGGAACAATGGCTGGTGAAGGTAGTAATCCGTACCTTTTTCGTACCCACCGAAGGCCCGCATCCCACCGGAGACCAAGAGGATGACGGCAGAGATCCCCCACAGATTATCGGCCATCAACACTCGGCGAGCCTCCCCCGACCCGGCCGCCAGACGGCTGAATGCGGTTCCCCGCGTCAGTACAGCCCAGAACCCCAAGGCGAAAGCCAGCAAGTGAATTGCCGCAAGCGACCAATGAACCAGCATCGATTGACTCCTATCAGACTGAGTTTGAGTTTGGCCAGTCAGTAGTAGTCCAAAAAACCGCGATTCGCCCGGGTTTGCACAGGAGGCGTTTAGCGCTTCTCCATAGAAGCGGCACGGCACACAGGCAACTTTTTCAGAGTGAAGACAGGCGGCGGAGGTGTCCTTGCGATGTTCGAGCGAACCAGGACAAACTTCAGGCAAAAAAAATCCCAAGCAGCTGATGGACGCTTGGGACTTAAAAATGCATAAACCGTGGTGGTGAACGCGAAGCAATCTTACCTAAAACCGACACTTGTAACAATATATTTTGAGGACCGTTCGGTTAATTAATTTTATAAGTGCTTAAATATTCACACTATTTTTGTGGAGCTTGAACAATCCTATAACGACCAGTGTCGTAACTGAGCATCTATTAGAGCGCCAAACAGAGAGCCCAGCACGATGGCTGGGCCCTGGTTATTTTCTGTTTTCCATCATCTTATCGGCGAGCGCTTTGGCCCTTTCAATCAATAGATTCTGCCTGTCTTCGTGAGTAGCCCCTCCGACAACGGGTGCCGTCAGATTGCTTTCCGCAATCAACGCAGCGCAGAAGTATTGATCCCAAACAGCCTTGCCCTCAGACGCCTGTTTGTTCATTTGGTCGGCGATCATATGCGGCTCCTTTTGGTGGGATAGCACCGCTATCTTACGCCTGAACCGCAAACAACCTCAGCCGCTGAAGACCAACGCAAACGCGCCGCCACACAAACTTTCCGACACAAGACAGTTTCATTTCCAAGAACTCGTTAACCTTTTGCAAATTCTTGCCGATGTCTCAAGCTTAGGGCATAGGAGCAACACAGATGAGAAACAATCAACCCGTTACACAACGTGAGGTTGCCCTTGGACCTCAACAGAAACTCATCTCGACAACGGACTCACGAGGGGTCATCACTTACTGCAACGACGCCTTCGTAGACATCAGCGGTTTCAACAAGTCAGATCTGATAGGCGCCCCGCAAAACATCGTTCGTCATCCTGACGTGCCATCCGCCATATTCGCCCATATGTGGAGCGCCCTCAAACAAGGCAACCCATGGATGGGCATCGTCAAGAACCGCTCCAGGAACGGCGACCACTACTGGGTCAATGCCTACGTCACGCCCATATTTGAAGGGAGCCAAGTCGTTGGTTATGAGTCGGTCCGGGTAAAACCGAGCATCGAACAAATCCGCCGGGCCGAAGCTCTCTATAAACGAATCAACCGGGGCAAGTCTGCCGTGCCCGGCAGCGACAAATGGCAACCCGTCTTGATGGACTGGCTGCCGTTCCTGGCGATGGGCTTAGCGGGGACTTTGGGCGGTGTTTTCCTCAGTCCTCCCTTGGCAGCATTGGTAGCCGTAGGTGTATCGGCTCCGATGGGCCTGATTGCTTCGCGCCGACAGAAGCGCGGTGCGCTGCATCTGCTGGAAATGGCAGAGGCTTCCACTTCCGACCAACTGATCGCGCAAATGTATAGCGACGAGCGAGGTCATCAGGCGCGTCTTGAAACGGCCTTCGTGAGCCAGGCATCACGCCTCAAGACTTGCCTGACACGCTTACAAGACACCGCAGAGCAACTCACCGGGCTGGCCGGAAGATCTGATGCTCTCGCCTCCGACAGTTCACGTGGACTTGATCGCCAACGAATCGAAACCGAGCAGGTATCGGCCGCCGTCAATCAGATGGCAGCGACCACGCAAGAGGTCGCAAGCCACGTCCAGCGCACTGCCGACGCCACCCAGGCAGCCAACGTGCTGACAGGCCGCGGACGTGACGTAGCCCGGGACACCCGCGACGCCATTCAGCGGCTCTCCAATGTGGTAGGCGAGACAGGCCAGACCGTCGCGCAACTGGCCAAAGACAGTAACGAAATAGGGACGGTCGTCGATGTGATCAAAGGCATTGCCGATCAAACCAACTTATTGGCGCTCAATGCCGCAATCGAAGCTGCACGCGCGGGAGAAATGGGCCGAGGTTTCGCGGTCGTCGCGGACGAAGTGCGCCAATTGGCACAGCGAACAACCGAGTCGACAACCCAGATTCACGGCCTGATTTCCAAGCTACAGGTCTCTTCAAACAACGCCGTGAAGACTATGGAAAGCGGCCAGCGCCAGGCCGAAGAAGGAGTTGCGTGGGTGCTGGAGGCCGATAAAGCCCTGATCGGCATCAGTGAAGCCGTCGCCAACATCACCGATATGACCACCCAGATCGCGGCCGCGACTGAAGAGCAGTCGGCCGTCGCAGAGGAAATCAGCCGCAACATCACCACCATCGCAACCCTCGCCGATCAGACGTCTGAGCAAGCCAGGCATTCCGCCGAGGTAACCAAGGAACTAACACAGACAGCTAAAACTCAGTATTCGCTGGTTGAGCGCTTTAACCGATAGCCCCTGCTCTTACTGATCAGGGATCTAAATAGAAAAAGCAGGATGATCAATCCTGCTGTTTAAACAAGATCTCCTTAACAATTTCGCTGACTGACTATACCGTTTGTAGGTGAGCGGCTGGAACTGCTAAACGCCAGACAACAAAAAAGGGCCCACCTTTCGGTGAGCCCTTCTAGACCGCCCAGCAGAGCGGATTTTGTTTGGTAGGCGCGATTGGACTCGAACCAACGACCCCCACCATGTCAAGGTGGTGCTCTAACCAACTGAGCTACGTGCCTGCTGTGAGGCGGCATTCTACGGAATTCCGGAGGGGTGTCAACACCTTTTTTCGAGCTAACCCTATGAATATGCAAAATATTTAATTTAGCGGCGGTTAAGAAGATTTTCCGGTGGCTGGCGGTCGATTTTTAACTCGGGTAGGATCGAGGCACTCGTAAAATATATTAAACAGAGGCAGCCGGATGGCGAACACCCCCTACCCCGAATCCTATTACGCCGCGTCGGCCAATGCGGTTCCGCCGCGCCCGGCCTTGCAGGATGACGTAGAGACTGATGTCTGTGTGATCGGTGCCGGTTACACCGGTCTGTCCTCAGCCCTGTTTTTGCTGGAGAACGGTTTCAAGGTCACGGTGCTGGAAGCCGCCAAGGTGGGTTTTGGTGCGTCGGGCCGTAACGGTGGGCAGATCGTTAACAGTTATAGCCGTGACATTGATGTGATCGAACGCAGCGTCGGTCCCAAGCAGGCTCAGTTGCTGGGGCAAATGGCGTTTGAAGGCGGGCGGATCATTCGTGAGCGGATCGCCAAATATAATATCCAGTGCGACTTGAAGGACGGTGGCGTGTTCGCCGCCATCACTGCCAAGCAGATGGGCCATCTGGAATCGCAGAAACGCCTGTGGGAACGTTTTGGTCATACGCAGCTTGAGTTGCTGGATCAAAAGCGCATACGTGAAGTGGTGGCCTGCGAGCACTACGTCGGCGGCATGCTCGACATGAGCGGCGGGCACATTCACCCACTCAACCTGGCGTTGGGCGAAGCGGCGGCGGTCGAGTCGCTGGGCGGTACTATTTATGAGCAGTCGCCAGCGGTCCGCATTGAGCGCGGCGCAAATCCGGTGGTGCATACGCCACAGGGCAAGGTCAGGGCCAAGTTCATTATCGTGGCCGGCAATGCCTATCTCGGCAATCTGGTGCCGGAACTCGCGGCCAAGTCGATGCCTTGCGGCACTCAGGTCATCACCACCGAGCCTTTGGGCGATGAATTGGCCAAGCGTCTGCTGCCGCAGGATTACTGCGTCGAGGACTGCAATTACCTGCTCGATTACTACCGCCTGACCGGCGACAAGCGCCTGGTCTTCGGGGGTGGTGTTGTCTATGGCGCGCGGGATCCGGCGAACATCGAAGCGATCATCCGGCCGAAGATGCTCAAGGCGTTCCCGCAACTCAAGGACGTGAAGATTGATTACGCCTGGACCGGCAATTTCCTGCTGACCCTCTCGCGCCTTCCCCAGGTCGGGCGGATCGGCGACAACATCTACTATTCCCAGGGTTGCAGCGGCCACGGCGTCACGTACACGCACCTGGCGGGCAAGGTGCTGGCCGAAGCGCTGCGTGGCCAGGCTGAGCGTTTCGACGCGTTTGCCGATCTGCCGCACTACCCGTTCCCCGGCGGGCAATTGCTGCGCACACCGTTTGCCGCGCTGGGTGCTTGGTATTACGGGCTGCGGGACAAGTTCGGGTACTGAGAACGACTGAAATCCTTTGTAGGAGCGAGCCTGCTCGCGAAGGCGGCGAAACAGTCAACATGGATGTTGGATGTGCCGGGCTCTTCGCGAGCAGGCTCGCTCCCACAAGGGGAATGGTGTCTAAAGTCGATCCCGTGCGATGCCGCTGCGGATTCGCAGGATGTCGGCGAGTACGGCGAGGGCAATTTCCGCAGGGGTTTTACTGCCCAGATTCAGGCCGATGGGCGCATGAATCCGCGCCAGCTCTGCGTCTCCCAACCCACCAATCCTGCGCAACCGCTCGAAGCGCTTCTGCGAGGTCTGCAGGGAGCCCATCACACCGATGTAAAACGCCTCGGTGCGTACGGCTTCCATCATCGCCAAATCGTCGATGCGCGGATCGTGAGTCAAGGCCACCACCGCGGTGTCGCTGTGGCAGCCGCCATCAGCAATGAACACGGACGGCAATTGACGACGAATCTCAACGTTTTCCAGCACGACACCTTCCAGCACCTCGTCGCGCGGATCACAGAGAATCACCTCGAACCCGAGGCCAACCGCAAACTCCGCGCACACCTGGGCGACGCTGGAATACCCCGCCAACAGCAAACGCTGAGCCGCGCCGATCCGCACGCGCACCCGATCAATCTCCCGTTCGATGCGCACGCCCTGCTCACGATCAGTGAATAGGCTGCGTGCACCGCTGGCCAGATCGATCTCGCGGATCAGCCGCCGCTGGCCGAGCAACGCTGACTCCAGTTCCCGCAAATGAGCCTGAACCTCGCACCCGGATTCGAGCTTCTCCACCAGTACATCGAGCACACCACCGCAGGGCAAACTCACACGAGAATGCGGATCGTCGCCTTCGCCATAACGGACCACGCTGACCGCATCAACAAACGCGCCCTCGGCGACGCGTTCGAGAAAGTCTTCCTCGACGCAGCCGCCGGACAGCGAGCCGATCCATTGTCCGTCGGTATTCACCGCCAGCAACGAACCCGGCGCGCGCGGCGCCGAGCCATAGGTGGCGAGCACCGTGCACAGCCAGATGCGCTGGCCGGCCATCGACCATTCCAGCGCCCGGCGCACGACTTGCAGATCGAGATGCTGCATGTCAGTGCGCCTTGTGCTCGAGTGGCGGTGCATCGGCGCGCAACGTCTGCACGTCGCTCACGGCCAGATCACCTGTCTGACCACCCCACCCTTGACGCAGGTAGTTGAGCAGATCGGTGAGTTGCTCGTGACTGAGCTTCTCCGCGAACCCCGGCATCGGTTGCATGTGTTCGAACCCGGTGAATTTCTGCTCACCAATGCCGTCGTCGATCACCCGCACCAGGTTGCGCGGATCTTCCAGGCGCAGCGTGGTGTTGCCGCGCATGGCCACGGCGATGTGCGGCTTGCCCTCGCCGCCGACCGCGTGGCAACCGGCGCAGACGTTCAGGTAATCCTGACGACCGCGCTGGGCGCTGGCACCGAGCTTGTCCAGCGGCACGTCGGTCAGTACCTTCGCGGTCGGCGGTTGATCGCCGAGCAGGAAGGTTGCCATCGCTGCCAGGTCCGGGTCATTGAGGCCTTGGGTGCTGTTGTGAAACACCGGGAACATCTCGTTGAACATCGTGCCCTGGGCGCTCATGCCGTGTTTGAGGAACGTGCTCAGGTCCTGATGATTCCAGCCGCGAGCGGCCAGGTCGTTGGCCAGCAGGCTAGGCGCCAGATAGCCGTTGAGCACACCGCCGGTCATGCGTTTGTCCTGCTGCATCGCGCCCGGCAAGCCGCGCGGGGTGTGGCATTCGCCGCAGTGACCGAGCACATCGACCATGTACTGGCCGCGCTTCCAGGCTTCGCTTTTGCCGTCGGTCGGCGCCAACTTCACGTCCTTGCCGTAGAGCATGTTCCAGCCCGTCAAGCCCAGGCGCACGTTGAACGGAAAGCTCAGGCTCGTGACCGGCGCTGCCCGTTCGATCGGCTCGACGGTTTTCAGGTACGCGTGAATCGCATCGGAATCTGCGCGCGGCATCAAGTGATAGGAGGTGTACGGCATCGCCGGGTACAGGTTCGCGCCGTCGCGACGCTTGCCCTCGGTGAGCGCGGCGAAGAATTCGTCATCGTTGTACAAACCGATGCCGTGCTCTTTGCTCGGGGTGATGTTGGTGCCGTAGATCGTGCCGAACGGCGAGACGATCGGCAGCCCACCGGCATACGGCGCGCCACCCGGCGCGGTGTGGCAGGCCATGCAATCGGCGGCGCGGGCGAGATAGGCACCACGAACGACTTGATCATCCGCATGAGCCAGCAACACAGACGCAGCCAGACCCGCCGCCAATGCCAGACGGGACAGTAAATGCTTCATGCTCAACCCTCCTTGACCAGGCCGAGATCGGTCAGCACGTTGCGCGTCGCGCTGTAATACCGCACGTAGCCGGTGCAGCGGCAGATATGGTGACCGAGGCTGTCCTCGATGACTTTTTCCAGCTGGCTTTTGACGATGGGCTGACGTTGCAGCTTCTCCACCAACACCGTCGCGGCATTTACAAAACCCGGTGCGCAGTAGCTGCACTGGAAGGCAAATTCATCGACGAAGCGCTGCTGGATCGGATTGAGTTCGGTGACCTGGCCCTGTTCATCGCGGGTCGCGTGGCCTTCAATGGTCCGCACTTTTTTGCCTTCGAAATAGTGCGCACCGGTGATGCAGGTGCGCACTTCTTCGCTGGTGCCGTCCGGGTTGTCGACGATCACTACGCAGGCGTGGCAGATGCCCTGGCCGCAACCCAGGCGCGAGCCGGTGAGGTTTTTGTATTCGTGCAGGTAATCGATCATCGGCAGGTCATCAGGGATGTCCACCGGGCCGACGGATTGACCGTTGAGGGTCAGTTGAAGCGGACGGTTAGCCATTGAGGGCCTCCTTGATGCGGGCAGAAGTGATAGGCAGGTCGCGGACCCGTTTGCCGATGGCATGCGCCACGGCGTTACCGATGGCACCGACCACCGGGATCATCACCACTTCGGCGATGCCCTTGGATGGATCGCTCGGCGACAGCGGCGGCAGGATTTCGGCCGTCTGCGTCCACACCGCCACGTGGCGCGCCATTGGCAAGCGGTAGCGGTTGAAATTCCAGTCACCCTCCCCCGGCCCGCCTTCGTAAAGCGGCATCTCCTCCATCAACGCATGGCCGATGCCCATGGCGATCCCGCCTTCGAGCTGGCCCTTGACCAGTTCTTCCACCAGCACCCGACCGCACTCGACCCACGAGTGGTGGTTGAGCACCTGCACTTCGGCGGAGCCCTTGTTCACTTTCAGTTCCACCAGCGTCGCCACCGGGCTGTAATACGTCACCGCCGCGTTGTTCAACTGCGTGTCCGGGTAATGCACGTTCTGGCGATCCAGCAAGTGAAAACCGGCGCTGTTCATCTGCGCCTTTTTCACGCTCGGCGCGCCATCGCCGTACTTGACCGCCAAGCCGTCCAGCGGCAGACGTTCACGCACGCCGTCGATGCTGAACTCGGCCTCAGCCCAGCTCCAGCGGTTGAAACCGTGCACGGTCGCGCCGGTCACCAGGCCTTTTTCGTGGGCGTGCCTGGCCAGTTGCTCAAAGCTCAGCGGCTGCATGCCGTTGGCGGTGAGTCGGCCGTCGACCCAATGCGCATCTTCACGGCGCACCACATACGGGTTGGCCTGGCCGCCGTAAGGGCCCTGGCCCCAGATCTGCAACGCCGCCGGCCACAAACCGTGGTTGAACAACACGCGCGCCGCTTCACGGGTGGCGTGGCTGAAGTAATAGGCGGAGTTGGTCGCCGATGAGGCCGAGGCGAGTTTGCCGACCCAGCGCGGATTGCGCAGCACATTGTCCTGCTCGGCCTGGCTCATGAGGTACGGGTTGCCGCCGGTGATCAGCTGCAACTCTTTCCATTCGGTCTCGCCGGTCTTCACTTCAGTCGCCGGGACGCCAAGGAAATCCGCCACGACCAAGGCTTGCGAGGTGGACATGCCGGTGCCGATTTCGATACCGATGTGGCGCAGGGTGATGTGCCCATCAGCGGTGAATTCGATGCTGGCCATCGGCGCTTCGGAACCGGTGCCGAAGTCTTTCTGGCAGATGGCAAAACCGACGCCGTACCAGTTGTCCGGGTCCCGGGCTTCGCGCTGCTTTTTGATCGCGTCGCGGTTTTTCCAGACTTCGTGGACAGCGGCTTTATCGAGAATTTCGTGCAGGCGCAACGCGCCTGCCGGCACCGCGCCCTGGGTGTTTTTCATGCCCGAGACCATGGCGTTTTTCTTGCGCAGATCAATGGCGTCAATGCCGAGGCGATCGGCAATCTCATCGACCATCATCTCGGTCGAGGCCATGCTTTGCAGGGTGCCGTATCCACGCATCGACCCGGCTTCAACGGCGCGGGAATGGTAGGCGGTGACCTGCAAATCGTTCTGCGGCATGTAGTAGATCGACTGCGCCGCCGTGGCGCCAACCGCCGCCACAGAGGGGCTGTAGTTGATCCGTCCACCGCCGTCGACGTTCATCTCGGCGCGGAAAATCTTGAAGCTGTGATCGGTTTTGTCCACCGCCAGTTGGTAGCGGATGTCGAACGGGTGACGCTTGATGCCGCTCTGGAACTGCTCGTAGCGATCGTTGGCCAGACGCACCGGCACACCGGCGCCGTACAACGCCGCAAGCGCCGCGTAGTACACGAAAATGTTGTGATCTTTGGAGCCATAACCGACGGTGTAGCCCGGGTGCATGTTCAGGTTGGCCAGGCCGAAACGCGACGGTGCGATCATCTTCGCGGTTTCGGTCGCGGTCTCCAGCGGGCACTGGGTGGCGACGACAAAATGCAGGGTTTTGGTCGCCGGGTCGTACCAGCCGTTGCCGTTATCCGGTTCCATCGCCGCCGGTTCGATTGACGGGGTTTTGTAGCGCTCGTCGAACACCAGCCAGTTGTCTGGCGGCGTGTCGATTTGCTGCTTCATGCGCTCGGCGTAGAACAAGCCGCGCTCGGTCAGGTTGCCGTGCAGGTTCGGTTGGGAATTCCACACCGGACGACGGTTGCGCAGCATCGGGAACAGGATCGAATCCTTCAGGCTGGCGAATTCGTCTTCATCCGCCGAGGTCGCCCCACCGACGCGCACGTAGCGGAAACTGCCGTAGGGATCGCTTTCGTAGAACGGCACTTTGTCGCCGTAACGAATCGCTTTGTCATTGAATTTGAGTTTGGCCTTGGCCTGGCGGAAGCGTTCGAAGTCGTTCCAGATCAGGATCGCCACGGGATGGCCGATGAACATCGGCACCTTGCCCTCCGGCAGCAGCGGATCCGGCGCGTGCTCTTCCGGGAAGGCGATGCCGTCCTTGTCCAGGTCGGCGGCGGTGACAATGCGGTCCGGCTGCAAGTCGGCGCCGAGCCACGTCAGGTCGTAACCGGCATAAATGCGATCGGCCTTGGTGGTCTTCAGCAGCATGGCGTGGCCTTGTTGCTGCGGCCAGCCCGGCATGTCCTTGGCGCGGATGTCGCGGGCAAACACTTTGCTGCCGCAGACCTTGGACAAGGCATCGTTACGCGAGCGCGCCTTGCCGTTGTTGCCGAGCCATTGCTCGGAAGGCACGGTCACGCTGTTTTCCATCAAGGCCGCCAGCGCCTGACTGCTGAGCGGCGTGAGCGTCACGCTCACACCCGCCACCAGCCCGCCCTGAAGGAACGAGCGCCGGGATATTTCACGGTTGGACATGGATCATCCTCTGGGCGGTTATGGGTCCGCCCTTCTGGTTATGTTCTGGGGATCTCGAGTCTTGCAGAAGCCCTTTTTGACGAGGCAAAGGGCTGTGTTGACAGTGCAAAGCTGACCGAAAGGTTAACTTTATAGGTATATCGGCTTGTAGAAAACAACTGGCAACAAAAATCTGACCAAAGAATCAGAAAACCGCCGCTTTCCGGCGAAGCAAATCGATGAACAAACCCAACTCCCGGCTGATGTGTTCACCCTTGCGCAGCAACAATCCGAACGGTGCCAGTTGCACATCCAGCTCCACCGGCAGCGCCACCACCAGACCCATTTTCAGGTAGTCGCGCAACGCGGTTTCCGAGAGCACCATGATGGCGTCGGTCAGTTGAATCAGTTGCTGCATCGAGTACACCGAGCTGCATTCGATGATGTCGGCGGGTGTCGGCAAGGCCAGGCGCTGCAAGGCCTGATCCAGCCCGATGCGCGCCGGGCTGGTTTCCGGCTGCAGGATCCACGGCCAGCCGCTGACCAGTTCCGAGAGTTCGAGCGTTTCCCGTTGCACCAAGGGATGACCGGCGTGAACGACAACCAGCAACCGTTCGTTGCCCAGTTGTTCGAACTCGTAATGTTCGCTGTCGGTGGCAGCGTTGCGACGGGCAATGGCGAGGTCGATGCGGCCCTGCTCCAGCAACTGGATCACCTGATCGCTGGTGTCGCCCATGATGCGAATGCGCAATTGCGGATTGAGCGCCTTGATTTCGGCAATCGAATCCATCACCAGGTCCGGTGCGGCGCCCATGATGGTGCCGATGGACAGATAACCGTAACCGCCCTGCTGCCGCGCGATCAGGTCTTCGGCGCAGCGGTCGAGGCCGCTGAGGGCGGATTCGGCGAAACGAATCAACTCGCTGCCCAGCGCTGTTGGCCGCATTCCGCGCGGCAGGCGCTCGAACAGATCGCAGCCGAACATGTCTTCAATCTCATGCAGCATCCGGGTCGCCGCCGGTTGCGACATGTTCAGGCTTTGCGAGGCGCGGTGCAGGTTCTGGCTGCTGCTGAGCGTCACCAGCATGTGCAAATGCTTGTAGCGCAGGCGGTTGAGCAGACTGCGGGAGATGATCGGCGTGGTCATGGCGGGCCTTTGTTATCGATACCTTTAAGGTATCAGTTGTGAGCTAGATTCGATTTGTAACGCATCGATCCGCGGCCGTACAGTCTTTCCCATAAGAACAAATGCCCTACCAAAGGAAAACTGCGATGAAGACTCTACCTGCGCCTCTGCTCGCCAAAATTTCCTGGCGGCTACTCCCCTTCCTGCTACTGATGTACATCATGGCCTTCCTCGACCGCGCCAACGTCGGGTTCGCCAAGCAAGCCTTTCAAGCCGACACCAACATCAGCGACGCCGCCTTCGCCTTCGGCGCCGGGGTGTTTTTCGTGGGTTACGCGCTGCTTGAAGTGCCGAGCAATCTGATCCTGCACCGTGTCGGCGCCCGCCTCTGGATGTGCCGGATCATGGTGACCTGGGGGCTGGTCTCCGCCGCCATGGTCTTTGCCCACACTGAAACCAGCTTCTACGTCCTACGCTTTTTGCTGGGCGTGGCCGAGGCCGGTTTCTTCCCCGGCGTGATCCTTTACCTCACCTACTGGTTCCCCAGCGCCGCGCGCGGCAAAGCCATGGGCTTTTTCTACTTCGGAGCACCGCTGGCGTTCATCTTTGGCAGTCCGTTGTCTGGCTTGCTGCTGGAGCTGGACGGATTTGCCGGCGTCCACGGCTGGCAATGGCTGTTCGCGGTTGAAGGCTTGATGGCCACGGCGGTGGGCGTCTGGGCCTATTGGTATCTGGACAATCGCCCGGCCGACGCGAAGTGGCTGACGGTTGAAGAACGCCAGCAAGTGCAAGGCATCCTCGATCAAGAAGACAGCCACAAACAGAATCATGGCCGCAGCCTGCTCAATGTTCTGTGCCAACCCTCAGTCCTGTACTTGTGCCTGATTTATCTGCTGATTCAGGCCAGCGTCTACGGCGTGGTGTTCTATCTGCCGACCCAGGTCGGCGGGCTGCTGGGCACCAAGGTCGGGCTGATGGTCGGACTGGTCACGGCGATCCCATGGATCTGCGCGATAGTCGCGGCGTACCTGATTCCCGGCTACAGCGACCGCACCGGCGAACGTCGCCGCACCGCCTGCCTGACGTTGCTGATGTCCGCGGCTGGAATCGCCTGCTCGGTGACCTTCGCCAGCCCGTTCCTCGGCATCGTCGCCCTGTGTTTCGCCGCTTCCGGTTTCATCGCTGTGCAACCGGTGTTCTGGACCTTCCCTTCCAGCTATCTCGCCGGCAGCGCCGCTGCAGCCGGGATTGCCCTGATCAACTCGTTCGGCGCCCTCGGCGGCTTCATCGCCCCGGTCCTGAAGAACTGGGCCGAAGGCGCCTTCCATTCACCGGCCGCAGGCTTGTACGTGCTGGCCGGCACCACCGTCATCGCCGCGTTGCTGGTCCTGGGCATCCGCTCACCCGTCCACAAGCCTTCCAACACACCGGCCACCGTTTAACCTGAGGAGTCACACCATGGGCATTCCAACCATCAAACACGTCCGAGCCTTCACGTTGAGAGGCGGCGGCGCGGATTATCACGATCAGGCGGACGGTCACTGGATCGACGATCACATTGCCACGCCGATGAGCAAATACCCCGAGTACCGCCAGAGCCGCCGCACCTTCGGCATCAACGTGCTCGGCACGCTGGTGGTCGAGATCGAAGCCAGCGACGGCACGGTCGGTTTCGCCGTCACCACCGGTGGCGAGCCTGCCGCGTACATTGTCGAAAAACACTTGGCGCGTTTCCTCGAAGGCGCACGGGTCACCGACATCGAAAAAATCTGGGACCAGATGTACCAATCGACCCTGTATTACGGTCGCAAAGGCATCGTCATCAACACGATCTCCGGGGTTGATCTGGCGTTGTGGGACTTGCTCGGCAAGATCCGCAAAGAGCCGGTGCATCAGTTGCTCGGCGGTGCGGTGCGCGACGAATTGCAGTTCTACGCCACCGGCGCCCGTCCGGACCTGGCGCAGAAAATGGGCTTCATTGGCGGCAAGATGCCGTTACACCACGGTCCGGCCGAAGGCGAGGAAGGCCTGCGCAAGAACCTCGAAGAACTGGCGACCATGCGCGAGCGGGTGGGCCCGGACTTCTGGCTGATGCTCGATTGCTGGATGAGCCTGGACCTCAACTACGCCACCAAGCTGGCGGTCGGCGCCCACGAGTACGGCTTGAAGTGGATCGAAGAGGCTCTGCCGCCGGACGATTACTGGGGCTACGCGGCCCTGCGCAACAACGTGCCCAAAGGCATGCTGGTGACCACCGGCGAACACGAAGCCACCCGCTGGGGTTTCCGCATGCTCCTGGAAATGGGCTGCTGCGACATCATCCAGCCGGACGTCGGCTGGTGCGGCGGGATCACCGAACTGGTGAAGATTTCCGCCCTGGCCGATGCCCACAACGCGCTGGTGATTCCTCACGGCTCTTCGGTTTACAGCTACCACTTCGTCGCCACCCGGCATAACAGCCCGTTCGCCGAGTTTCTGATGATGGCGCCGAAGGCTGACGAAGTGGTGCCGATGTTCCACCCGCAATTGCTCGGCGAACCGGTGCCGGTGAACGGCCGCATGCGCCTGTCGGCACTCGACCAGCCAGGTTTCGGCGTGACCCTGAATCCGGAATGCCACCTGCATCGGCCGTACAACCGCTGAGAAAGGACCCCGCTATGAACATGCCTCACAACGCTTTCAAGGCCGCGCTGAAAAATCCGGCGACCCAGTACGGAATCTGGGCCGGTTTCGCCACCGGCTACGCCGCCGAAATCGTCGCCACAACCGGTTACGACTGGATGCTGATCGACGGTGAACACGCGCCGAACACCGTGCCCGGCGTACTCGCGCAATTGCAGGCGGTGGCGCCCTACTCCACGGCGCCCGTGGTGCGTGCGGTGACGGGCGATGCCAACCTGATCAAGCAACTGCTGGATATCGGTGCGCAGACGCTGATGATTCCGATGGTCGAAACCGCAGAGCAAGCGGCCGCCCTGGTGCGCGCCATGCGCTATCCGCCGCATGGCATTCGTGGCGTCGGCGGCGGCCTGACTCGCGCCACGCGCTGGGACGGCGTGCCGGATTATTTGAACACCGCCCATGAGCAGTTGTGCCTGATCGTTCAGGTGGAATCGCGGATTGGCGTGGAAAACGTCGAAGCGATCGCCGCCGTCGAAGGCGTCGACGCGGTGTTTATCGGCCCGGCGGATTTGTCCATCGGCCTCGGCCATGCCGGCAACCCTGGCCATCCTGACGTTCAGGAACGCATCCAGCACGCAGTGAAAGCAACGCTCGCAGCCGGCAAGGCTTGCGGCATCCTCGCGCCGAACGAAGAAGACGCGCGCCGCTATCAAAGCTGGGGGTGTCAGTTCATTGCCGTGGCCATCGACATCAGCCTGCTGCGCCAAAGCGCCACGGCCACCCTGGCCCGCTATCGCACACCCGCCACCGAACACGCGCCGTCGCGCACTTACTGATCAGCCAAGGAGTCGCCCCAATGTCGTCCGTGCCCGTGTACGAAAACTTCATCAACGGCCAGTTCGTGGCCAGCACCGACCATATCGATGTGATCAACCCGGCCACGGGTGTCATGCTGTCGAAAGTCCCGGCCTCGACGGCCGAAGACGTCGACCACGCCCTTGCCGCCGCGCGCGCCGCGCAAAAAGACTGGTCGCGCAAACCGGCGATTGAACGCGCCGGGCATCTACGCCGGATCGCCGCCAAGCTGCGGGAGAACGTCCAGCACTTGGCCCGCACCATCACCCTCGAACAAGGCAAGGTCAGCGGCCTGGCGGAAGTGGAAGTCAATTTCACCGCCGACTACCTCGACTACATGGCCGAGTGGGCCCGGCGCATCGAAGGCGAAATCATCACCAGCGACCGGCAGAACGAAAACATCTTTCTGTTTCGCAAACCACTGGGCGTGGTCGCCGGGATTCTGCCGTGGAATTTCCCGCTCTTCCTGATTGCCCGCAAGATGGCGCCGGCCCTGCTGACCGGCAATACCATCGTGATCAAACCCAGTGAAGAAACCCCGAACAACTGCTTCGAATTCGCCCGGCTGGTGGCCGAAACCGATCTGCCGGCGGGCGTGTTCAACGTGGTTTGCGGCGATGGTCGAGTGGGCGCGGCGCTCAGTGCGCACAAGGGCGTGGACATGATCAGCTTCACCGGCAGCGTCGACACCGGTTCGCGAATCATGGCCGCCGCCGCACCGAACATCACCAAACTCAACCTGGAACTGGGCGGCAAGGCGCCGGCCATTGTGCTGGCGGATGCCGACCTTGATCTGGCAGTAAAAGCCATTCGCGATTCGCGGATCATCAACAGCGGTCAGGTGTGCAATTGCGCCGAGCGGGTGTACGTCGAACGCAAGGTCGCCGACCCGTTTATCGAACGCATCGCAGCGGCGATGAGCGCCACCCGTTATGGCGATCCGATTGCCCGGCCAGAGGTGGAAATGGGCCCGCTGATCAACCGTCAGGGCCTGGACAGCGTCAACCGCAAAGTGCGCACGGCCTTGAGCCAGGGCGCGAGTCTGATCAGCGGTGGGCAGATTGCCGATTTGCCGAACGGCTTTCACTTCCAGCCCACGGTATTGGCCGGGTGCAGCGCCGACATGGAGATCATGCGCGAAGAGATTTTCGGCCCGGTGCTGCCGATCCAGATTATCGACGACCTCGACGAAGCCATCGCCCTGGCCAACGACTGCGACTATGGCCTGACTTCGTCGATCTACACCCGCGACCTCAGTAAAACCATGCACGCAATGCGCGAGCTGGATTTTGGTGAGACTTACGTCAACCGCGAGAACTTCGAGGCCATGCAGGGCTTCCATGCCGGGGTGCGTAAATCCGGGATTGGCGGCGCGGATGGCAAGCATGGGCTTTACGAGTACACCCATACCCATGCGGTTTACTTGCAAGGCTGAGTCTTGCGGCGTTGCTGATGCCGCTATCGCGAGCAGGCTCGCTCCCACAGGGGATTGGTGTTGTTGATTAAATCTATGCAACAACACAAAACCAGTGTGAGAGCGGGCCTGCTCGCGATGGCGTCGGGTCAGTCAACGCGATGCCGTCAGAAGTCGACGGTCGCCGAAAGCAGATAGGTCCGCGGTGTCGACAGCGTCAACCCTGGCTCACTGTCATCCGACGCCCCGGCCGAACTCCAGTAGCGCTTGTCGGCCACGTTCTCGATGTTGGCGCGCAATGTGATGTTCTTTTCCTCGACCTTGAACGCGTAGCGTGCGCCCACGTCGAAACGCTCCCACGATTCGATCTCCTTGTTGTTGGACTGGTCCAGATACTGCGAACTGGAATAGATGCCCCGGCTGGTGAGGGTCAGGCCCTGCACGGGCGGCACGTCCCACTCGGCGCCCAGGTTGACGTTGTATTTCGGAGTGGCCGGCGCCCGGTTGCCGTCGAAGGTGCCATTGGCGGTGTTGGTCAACTCGCTGTCGATATACATGACACCGCCGAGCAAGCGGAAACCCTCGAGCGGTTCACCGAACACACTCAGTTCCACACCCGTGTTTTCACGCTTGCCGTTCGGGCCGAAAACCCGCGTTGTGGCGTTGGTCTCATAGGCAGGCTGCTTGATCCGGAACACCGCAGCGGTCATGGCAAACGCGCCGGCGTCATACTTGGCGCCGACCTCGACCTGGCGGCTGATGAATGGCGGGAAAATCTCGTCTTCGTTGATCGAGGTCGATGGCGCGATCTTGCCTTGGCTCAGGCCTTCCATGTAGTTCGCGTACAGCGACAGCTTATCGGTGGCCTTGAACAGGATGCCGCCCGACGGCGAAACCTTTTCCTCGTCGTAGGCGGTGTCGCCTTTGACGTTATCCGACCAGTCGTCGACCTTCACCCGCTGCCAGCGGGCGCCCAGGGTCAGCAGCAAACGGTCATCGAAGAATCCCAGGGTGTCGGACAAGGCCACGCCGCTGAAGCGGTTCTCGGTATAGACCTTCGGATCCTGGCGCGTCGGCCTGACCGGCGTCGGTGTTTCCACAGGGTTGTAGAGGTTGCTGGGGGCCGCCGCGTAACGTGCGCCGCCATTTTCGAAGTCCATGTAGAAATAACTGGCCGCCAGATTGACCTCGTGGCTCACCGGGCCGGTATGAAACCAGTTGCGCACCCCAGCCGTGGCCGTCCGGACATTTTCGTCGCGGGTGAAATCACGGGGTTGAACGCTGAAATCGCCCTTGTCGTTGGTGACCGCGACGGCATGCCGGAGAAAATCATGATTGCTTTTGCGCGCGCCCACACCGCCGTAGAGCATCACGGAATCGTTGACGTCGAATTCGGCGTTCACCGTGCCGAAAGTGTCGTTGGTACTCGCCTTGCTCCAGGGTTGCGCATAGTTGTGACGCACATCGCTGGCATGTGGAACCTGCGCGTTGGCGTTGACCTGCACCCGCTCCTGCGGCGCGTCGGTATCACGCTCGGTACGGCCGACGTCCGTCGAGAGACGCAGGCGTTCACCGCGAAAATCCAGGCCCAGCACGGCCATCTCGCGGTCGACATTCTGCTGATCCCATTCGGTGTCGCCAGACTGCTTGACGCCATTGAAACGAATGCCGAACTTGTTGTCTTCACCAAAGCGCCGGCCAACATCCACTGCGCCGCCGACCTGGCTGTCGGAAGCGTACATACCGGTAAACGAAGTAATGGGCTTGTCGGTGGCGCGCTTGGCCACCACGTTGATCCCGCCACCCACGCTGCCCCGCGGCGAGATGCCGTTGATCAGTTGGCTCGGACCTTTGATCACATCGACACGATCGGCCATCTCCATATCAATCGTATAAGTCGGCAACACGCCGTAGAGACCGTTGTAGGCAACATCACTGTTGAACAGGCTCAACCCTCTAATGGTGAACTGCTCATAGCGCCCACCCGCCGGGTTCGTGGCACGAACCGATGGATCGTTGGCGATCAGGTCGCCCAAGGTCCGCGCCTGCTGGTTCTTGACCACCTCGCTGGTGTAGGTGGTCATGCTGAACGGCGTTTCCATGAAATCTTTGGAGCCCAGCAAGCCTTGCGAACCGCGACGCGCGACCTGGCCGCCGGCATACGGATCACCGCCCACCGGGTCGATGGAACCGAGAATCGAGGTGGCGCCGAGTTGCAGACCGCTGCCTTCGGGCGCCGAGGTCAGGATGTAGGCCTGCTCGCCCACCGGTTGCAGTTGCAGACCGGAACCCTGCAACAGCCGCGCAAAGCCCTCCTCCACGGCGAACTCGCCGGACAGACCGGGGCTGTTGCGACCGCTCACCAGCGCCGGGTCCACAGACAGATTGACCCCGGCCAGACCCGCGAAACGGGTCAGCGCTGCACCAAGGCTGCCTGCCGGCACCTGATAACTGCGTCGAGGCGCGTCTTCGGCCCAACCGGCGGTGATAAACAACGGACAGGCACTGAGGCTCAGCAACAGGCTCAAGTGCATTAACGGGCGCAGGCGGGATGAAGCCAAACGCGGACTCGACGGGAACACTGCGGGCATTGAAGAAGCTCTCTTGATTCGTTCACTTGCCTTGAATGACAAGCGACGCGAAAAAAGGGGACACCCTTCAAACACTATTTTTACGCGGCAGCAGCGTGACCCAATAACGCGTACGCGAATGCACCTCCAGCGGCAAGCTGGCCGCTAACAGCGTGAGGATACGATCGGTGTCTTCCAGGCGAAAACTGCCGGTGACACGCAGGGATTCCAGTTCCGGCTCCCAGCGCAGCACACCCGGGCGATAGGTGCTGAGTTCACGCAGGAAATCACCCAGGGGCTGGTTCTGTGCCATCAACACACCGTCTCGCCAGCCTGGAGCAAGCACGTCGAAGGGCTCCACAGCGCCGGCACCTGCCGCCTGAAGGCTGACTTGCTGGCCTGCGCGCAATGAAAAGACCGGTCCGCGCAAAGGCTCCAACTGCACCGCGCCGTTGAGCACCGACACCCGGCAACCCGTCGGCCACTGGCGAACACACACTTCGCTCTGACTGACGACTACCTGGCCGAAGTGAGTCTGGATCCTCAGCGGCGACGAACCGGGGACTTTCAGGGCTATTTCGCCCTCCACGAGCTTCAGTAGCCGAGTGTTCAGATCGATATCGACGGCGCTCGCGGTGTTCAATTGCAGCGAGCTGCCATCGGTCAACCGGACTTTCTTGCCCTCGCCGGTCGCCGTGCGCAGGTCGGCGCCCCAGACATCCAAAGGCAACTGCCGACTGATCAGCCAGGCAGTCGGCACCAACGCCACCGCTCCCACGGCGCGCTTGAGCACCGCACGCCGGCTCGGCTGCGGCCTATCCAGACTGGCCATCGCCAATGCTGACGGCAGGTCGCTAAAACGTTGACGCAAGCGTTGCGCTTTCTGCCAGGCCTGTTCGTGACTGGAATGGCTGTCACGCCAGGTCTGCAACTCCGCACGGTCCTGCTCATTGGCAGTGCCCGATTCCATCAACGCCAGCCACTGCGCGGCAGCCCGCATGACGTGGCGGGCGTCGGCTGAAGGGGCTGAACCGATCACAGGTCCACCAGCAGGCAGTGTTCGTAGGCTTGGGCCATGTAGCGCTTGATCGTGCGTTCGGAGACTTGCAGGCGCTCGGCGATTTGCTGGTAACCCAGGCCTTCCAGTTGGCTCCAGAGAAATGCCCGTCGTACCGGGGTAGGCAATCCATCGAGCAATTCGTCGAGGGCTTGCAGGGTTTCCAGCAGAATCCAGCGCTGCTCGGGGGATGGCACGCAGTCTTCAGGCAGCAGCGCCAGGGCGTTGAGGTAAGCCTGTTCGAGGCTGCGGCGCTTGTAGAAGTTGGTCAGCAGCCGTTTGCCCACGGTCGCCAGGTAGGCGCGGGGCTCTTGCAGGTCAGCAATGTGCTGGGAGCTGGCGAGCACACGCACGAACGTATCCTGGCTCAGGTCCGCCGCATCATGACCATTGCTCATGCGCCGCCTCAACCAGTTTTCGAGCCAGCCGCGATGGTCGCGGTACAAGTCATGGAAGGTTTGCTCCTCCGGCATCGCTGCATCGCTCATTTCAAGAAGCCCTGTGCCAAGGAGTTATCGTAAATGAGAGTGATTCTAATTAATGTCAGGCGTGCGAAGGAAGCCCTTTATGCATCGACTGAGCAGAAAGGTTCATTGGGGAGGGTATGGAGGAGAGAAAAGCCAAATCGCAGACACAAAAAACCCCGGCCTTTCGACCAGGGTCTTTGCTATCGACTCGAAGATTGCCAGCGGCTTTCTTCGTAGCTCCAAGGCGTTCAGCGGGCCTTGAGGCAGATATGGCGCAGCGGACGGGACTCGAACCCGCGACCCCCGGCGTGACAGGCCGGTATTCTAACCGACTGAACTACCGCTGCGTATCGCTTTGAGCTGACGCTCAATTAACTCGTCTGACTGAAAGCTCCGAGATTTTTCAATCTCTCTTTCAGTCTCGAATCAGGTCAAGCCTGACTCGGAAAATATGGCGCAGCGGACGGGACTCGAACCCGCGACCCCCGGCGTGACAGGCCGGTATTCTAACCGACTGAACTACCGCTGCGCGTCGGTGGAGGCTTTTAACAGCTTCCATCTTGCTTTCGCAAGACTCTCGGATTTGGTGGGTGATGACGGGATCGAACCGCCGACATTCTGCTTGTAAGGCAGACGCTCTCCCAGCTGAGCTAATCACCCGTTTGCATCTCCGAGGCCGCGAAATTTACGCAGGTAGCGAACCTAAGTCAATAGCAGGATTGAAGTTTTTTCAAAACAGCTCCAAGTACAAGCTTCAAACGGCAAGTAAAAGCAGGATCGCGTATTCAGGGCTTGCACGGGCTCGCATTTACTTGCCGCTTGTAGCTTGAGACTTGCAGCTTCTACTTGTAGACCATCTTCTTGGTCATGCCGCCATCGACCACAAATTCCTGGCCGGTGACGAACCCGGCATTCTTCGACAACAGCCACGCCACCATCGCCGCGACGTCTTCGACAGTCCCGACCCTGCCCGCCGGATGCTGGGCATGGTCGGCATCGGTCAGGGGGGCGGCACGTCGTGCCGCCGGGTCTCGCGCATCGATCCAGCCAGGGCTGACCGCGTTGACGCGTATTTCCGGCCCAAGGCTGATGGCCAACGCGTGAGTCAGGGCCAGCAGGCCGCCCTTGCTCGCCGCGTAAGCCTCTGTATCAGGCTCTGATTGCCCGGCACGGGTCGAGGCCAGGTTGACGATCGCACCGCTGTGAGCGCGCAGATACGGCGCACAGTGTTTGGCCAACAGCATTGGCCCACTGAGATTGACCGCCAGCACCCGGTTCCAGTAAGCCAGGTCGAGGCTTTCCAGGGTGATGTTGTGCGGGTCGGCCACCGCCGCGTTGCACACCAGCGCATCCAGACGCCCGAATTGACCCAGCACCTCGGCAACGCCCAGCGCCACTTGCCCCTCGTTCGAGACGTCCATGGCGACGAACCAAGCGTTTGCGCCCAGCACTTTTGTCACCTTCGAACCACGCTCTCGATCAAGATCGGTCAGCACCACCTGCCAGCCTTCGCTGATCAGCCAGGCCGCGATCCCCAACCCGATGCCGCGTGCAGCACCGGTGACCAGTGCAACGCGGCCATGGGTGCCGGTACCCGGCGTCGCCAACTCGATCACAAGGCCGCCAACCCGCGCGCCAGATCGGCTTGCAGGTCTGCCACGTCTTCCAGACCGACAGCGATACGGATCAGGCTGTCACGAATGCCCGCCGCTTCACGCTCTTGCGGCGCCAGACGGCCGTGGGAGGTGGTGCTCGGGTGCGTGATCGTGGTTTTGCTGTCGCCCAGGTTGGCGGTGATCGAAATCAGACGGGTCGCATCGATAAAGCGCCAGGCGCCCTCTTTGCCGCCCTTGACCTCGAAACTCACCACGGCGCCGAAACCTTTCTGCTGGCGCAGCGCCAGTTCGTGCTGCGGATGGCTCTTGAGGCCGGCGTAATGGACTTTCTCGATGCCATCCTGCTGTTCCAGCCACTCGGCCAGTTGCTGGGCGTTGGCGCAATGCGCCTTCATGCGCAGGCTCAGGGTTTCCAGCCCCTTGAGGAAGATCCAGGCGTTAAACGGGCTCAGGGTCGGCCCGGCGGTGCGCAGGAAACCCACCACTTCTTTCATCTGCTCGCTGCGACCGGCGACAACGCCGCCCATGCAACGGCCCTGGCCGTCGATGAACTTGGTCGCCGAGTGCACGACGATGTCCGCGCCCATCTTCAGCGGTTGTTGCAACGCGGGGGTGCAGAAGCAGTTGTCGACCACCAGCATTGCGCCTTTGGCATGAGCGATTTTCGCCAGCTCGGCAATGTCTACCAGCTCTGCCAATGGATTGGACGGCGACTCGACGAACAGCAATTTGGTGTTGGCCTTGATGGCTGCGTCCCAACCGGACAGGTCCGCCAAAGGCACGTAGTCGACTTCGATGCCGAAGCGCTTGAAGTACTTTTCGAAGAGACTGATGGTCGAGCCGAACACGCTGCGCGACACCAGCACGTGATCACCAGCGCTGCACAGGCTCATGACCACCGCCATGATCGCTGCCATGCCGGTGGCCGTGGCGACCGCTTGCTCGGCGCTTTCCAGCGCGGCAATGCGCTCTTCGAACGCGCGAACGGTCGGGTTGGTATAACGCGAGTAAACGTTGCCCGGCACTTCACCGGCAAAGCGCGCAGCCGCATCGGCAGCGGTACGGAATACGTAGCTTGAAGTGAAGAACATCGGATCACCGTGTTCGCCTTCCGGCGTGCGGTGCTGACCGGCGCGTACGGCCAGGGTATCGAACGCTACGCCTTCGAGGTCGCTGTCCAGCCGACCGGCATCCCAATCCTGACTCATGCTGTCACTCCTTGCCTTGTTCTTTATCAGTAGATACAAAACCGGCCCCTCAGGGCCGGTAGTTACTCAGTTGTTGTACAGATCAATGATCGCGCTGACGGCCTGCGTCTTGACCTTGGAGGCATCGTTACGTGCCTGCTCGATCTTGTTCAGGTAAGCCTCGTCGACGTCACCGGTGACGTACTGGCCGTCGAACACCGCACAATCGAACTTCTCGATCTTGATCTTGCCGCCACCGACCGCTTCGATCAAGTCAGGCAAGTCCTGATAGATCAGCCAGTCGGCGCCGATCAGGTCGGCAACGTCCTGGGTCGAACGATTGTGGGCGATCAGCTCGTGAGCGCTCGGCATGTCGATACCGTAGACGTTCGGGTAGCGAACGGCCGGTGCTGCGGAGCAGAAGTAGACGTTTTTCGCGCCGGCTTCACGGGCCATCTGGATGATCTGCTTGCACGTGGTGCCACGAACGATCGAGTCGTCCACCAGCATCACGTTCTTGCCGCGGAATTCCAGTTCGATGGCGTTGAGCTTCTGGCGTACGGATTTTTTCCGTGCGGCCTGGCCCGGCATGATGAAGGTCCGGCCGATGTAGCGGTTTTTCACGAAGCCTTCGCGGAACTTGACGCCCAGGTGGTTCGCCAGCTCCAGGGCCGCAGTGCGGCTGGTGTCCGGGATCGGGATGACCACGTCGATGTCGTGTTCAGGACGTTCGCGCAGGATCTTCTCGGCGAGCTTCTCGCCCATGCGCAGACGGGCCTTGTACACCGACACGCCGTCGATGATCGAGTCCGGACGCGCCAGGTAGACGTGTTCGAAGATGCACGGGGTCAGGGACGGGTTGGTCGCGCACTGACGGGTGTGCAGCTTGCCATCTTCAGTGATGTAGACCGCTTCGCCTGGTGCCAGGTCGCGAATAAGGGTGAAGCCGAGCACGTCCAGGGAGACGCTTTCGGAGGCGATCATGTACTCGACGCCTTCGTCGGTGTGACGCTGACCGAAGACGATCGGGCGGATGCCGTGCGGGTCGCGGAAACCGACGATGCCGTAACCGGTCACCATTGCCACGACCGCATAACCACCGACGCAACGGTTATGCACGTCGGTTACAGCAGCGAATACGTCTTCTTCGGTAGGCTGCAACTTGCCGCGCTGGGCCAGTTCGTGCGCGAACACGTTGAGCAGCACTTCCGAATCGGAGTTGGTGTTGACGTGGCGCAGGTCAGATTCGTAAATCTCCTTGGCCAGCTGTTCAACGTTGGTCAGGTTACCGTTGTGCGCCAGGGTGATGCCGTAAGGCGAGTTGACGTAAAACGGTTGAGCTTCGGCCGAGGTCGAGCTGCCCGCGGTCGGGTAACGCACATGGCCAATGCCCATGTGACCGACCAGGCGCTGCATGTGACGCTGATGGAACACGTCACGCACCAGGCCATTGTCCTTGCGCAGGAATAACCGGCCATCATGGCTGGTCACGATACCGGCAGCGTCCTGGCCGCGGTGCTGGAGGACGGTTAGCGCGTCATACAGCGCCTGATTGACGTTCGACTTACCGACGATACCGACGATGCCACACATGCGACGCAACCCCTACTTAATGGATCTGAACTGAACACAACTCACTGAGGCGTTTTGGCCGTCGGCAAGAGGTGATCCTTGAACGGTATCTCAGCGGGTACGCTGATACCGCTGGCAAGCCACTGACTGCTCCACCCGAGAATCAGGTTTTTGGACCAGTCTGCGACCAATAGAAATTTTGGCACGAGCTGTGATTGTTGCCACCACCCGTCCTGCTGTACCGGCCCCAGGCTCAACAGCCCGACCGCCACGACCACCAGCAACACGCCACGCGCGGCGCCGAAGGCCATGCCGAGGAATCGATCGGTCCCGGATAGCCCGGTGACGCGTACCAACTCGCCGATAAGATAATTGATCATTGCGCCTACGATTAACGTGGCGATAAACATGATGGCGCAGCCCGTGATCACACGAGCTGATGGCGTTTCGATGTATCCGGCGAGGTGCTCGGACAATGCACCACCGAACATCCAGGCGACGACTCCTGCGATGATCCAGGTCACCAGCGATAATGCTTCTTTGACGAAGCCGCGGCTCAGACTGATCAATGCGGAGATGGCGACGATTGCAACGATCGCCCAGTCAACCCAGGTAAATGGCACAGTGCAGCCTACAGACGGATAAGGCGGCGCATTTTAGCAGAGCGCATGGCTATCGGTAAGCTGCGATTGTCAGTGCATTTCAAATCGGGGCGATAGTTTTAGTTGCGCTCAGGCTGGAAACGCACCACAAAACCCTTGAGGTTCTTCTGGCGGCCCAACAAGTCGCGCAGGCGATCCGCTTCGGCGCGCTCGATCAGCGGCCCGACAAACACCCGATTCTTGCCATCGGCCGTGCGGATATAGGCGTTATAGCCCTGACTGCGCAGGTCTTTTTGCAAACTTTCTGCGCTTGCACGACTCGACAGACTGGCCAGTTGCACCGACCAGCTGACCGACAGGCCATTGGCATCGACGCGGCTTTGAGTCGTGTCTGGCTTGCCCGGCGCGGCCGTAATCGGCTGGGCAGGCGGCGTGGTCGGCGCAGCAGGCTTGACCACAGGCGCGGGAGCGACCGGTTTGGTAGCAGGCGCAGCCGCGGCTGGCGCACTCGGGGTGATCGGCGCCACGGGTGCTTCTTGCTGAGCGATCTCGTCATCGCTTGGCACAGGTTCCTGAGGCAGCGCTTGTGGCTCGGGCACCACCACTGGTTCGACCTGCACTGGCGGCACCGAGGGTGCTTGCGGCGCAGCCGGGGCTTCGACCGTCACTTGACGCTGCTCATCCTGGCGGGAAAACAGCATCGGCAGAAAAATAACCGCCAGCGCCACCAGAACCAGGGCGCCAACCATGCGCTGTTTGTATGCCTTATCCAGCAATGCCATTTGCCGCTTCCTCCGTGGAGCGCCGGGCCAGCCATTCGAGGGCCTCGGCGACACAATAAAATGATCCGAACAACAGAATCTCGTCGTCGCTCGTTGCCAGTGCGCACTGCCCTTCCAGGGCGGCGGCCACACTGTCATAAGACGTTACCGCAGCGCCAAGGTTCTGCAACGCCGCCTGCAAATCGGCCACCGGGCGCGCACGCGGCGAATCCAACGGCGCGACAGCCCATTGCTGGACACTAGCATTCAATTCACTGACAACACCATCCAGATCCTTGTCCGCCAACAAGCCAAACACCGCCAGACGCTTGCCGACCGGCGGACGAACGGCCAGACGGCGCGCCAGATACTCGGCCGCATGCGGGTTATGCCCCACATCCAGCAACAGGTTCAGACGCTTGCCCTGCCAGTCGATTTGACGGCGGTCAAGACGACCTACCACCCGCGTCGCTGTCAGCGCATTGATTACTTGCGAATCTACCCACGGCAAACCGAGCAACAGGTAAGCCTGCAAGGCCAGTGCGGCGTTTTCCATCGGCAGATCGAGCAACGGCAGATCATGCAACTCGACCACTCGCCCTTGAGCGTCAAGACCGCGCCATTGCCAATTGTGATCGGTCACACCGAGGTCGAAATCTCGCCCACGCAGGAAAAACGGGCAATTGAGCTCGCGGGCTTTATCCAGCAGAGGTTGCGGAGGATTCAGGTCACCACAGAGCGCAGGCGCGCCCTGGCGGAAGATGCCGGCTTTCTCAAAAGCCACGGATTCGCGGGTATCGCCCAGGTAATCGGCGTGATCGACGCCAATACTGGTGACCAGCGCAATGTCGGCATCGACCACGTTGACCGTGTCCAGACGCCCGCCCAAGCCGACTTCCAGCACCACGGCATCAAGCCCTGCCTGTTGAAACAGCCAGAACGCCGCCAGGGTGCCCATCTCGAAGTACGTCAGGGACGTGTCGCCACGGCCCGCCTCGACCGCAGCAAAGGCTTCGCACAACTCGGCGTCCGTCGCTTCGACGCCGTTGACCTGCACCCGCTCGTTGTAACGCAGCAGGTGCGGAGAATTGTAGACACCAACGCTCAGGCCTTGAGCCCGCAGCAACGAGGCCACGAATGCACAGGTGGACCCCTTGCCATTGGTGCCGGTGACCGTGATCACCCGAGGCGCCAGCTTGCCCAGTCCCATGCGGGACGCTACCTGTTGCGAGCGCTCCAGGCCCATGTCGATGGCCGAAGGGTGCAACTGCTCTAGGTAGGCGAGCCACTCGCCAAGGGTACGTTCGGTCATAGGTTGGCAGGTACCGGTGGAACCACGATCGGCTCAATGGGTGCGGCAACGAATTTTGGCGTCGGCAGGCCCATCATTTGTGCCAGCAGGTTGCCCAGGCGCGGACGCAGTTCCTGGCGGTGAATGATCATGTCGATTGCACCGTGCTCCAGCAGGAACTCGCTGCGCTGGAAACCTTCCGGCAGTTTTTCACGCACGGTCTGTTCGATCACGCGTGGGCCGGCGAAGCCGATCAGGGCTTTCGGCTCACCGACAATCACGTCGCCCAGCATCGCCAGACTGGCGGAAACGCCGCCGTAGACCGGATCGGTCAGCACCGAGATGAACGGAATGCCTTCTTCACGCAGACGCGCCAGGACCGCAGAGGTCTTGGCCATTTGCATCAGGGAGATCAGGGCTTCCTGCATCCGCGCACCACCGGAAGCGGCGAAACAGATCATCGGGCAACGGTTTTCCAGCGCGTAGTTGGCAGCGCGGACAAAACGCTCACCTACGATGGCGCCCATCGACCCCCCCATGAAGGAGAACTCGAAGGCCGAGACCACCACTGGCATGCCCAGCAGGGTGCCGCTCATGGAGATCAGCGCGTCTTTTTCGCCGGTCTGCTTTTGCGCAGCGGTCAGGCGGTCCTTGTACTTCTTGCCATCGCGGAATTTCAGGCGATCAACCGGCTCCAGGTCCGCGCCCAATTCTGCACGGCCTTCGGCGTCGAGGAAGATGTCGATGCGCGCGCGGGCGCCGATACGCATGTGGTGGTTGCACTTGGGGCAAACGTCCAGGGTCTTTTCCAGCTCCGGACGATACAGCACAGCCTCGCAAGACGGGCATTTGTGCCACAGACCTTCAGGCACCGAGCTCTTCTTGACCTCGGAACGCATGATCGAAGGGATCAGTTTGTCTACTAACCAGTTGCTCATGCTTTCTTTCTCCAGTACCGGCGGCCCGAACGCTCTGGTTCGCAGCCCCGCGTATGCCCTTGAGCTAAATTCATGTGTGTGGCGATGATCGGTGGATGGCCGGGTCAGCGAAACGTGACCTGCGTACAATCCAAAAATCCTCAGCCGTGCCTGCTTTGTGCAGCGCAGTGCATTTTGGGACGGCGGCAGTCTGCCAGCCGTCACATCAACTACGTGCTACTACGTACCGCCTTGATGAATGCCTGAATCTTTGCGTGATCCTTGATGCCCTTGCTCGCTTCTACCCCGCCGCTGACGTCCACCGCATAAGGCCGGACCCGGGCGATTGCCTCAGCCACGTTATCCGGCGTCAGCCCACCAGCGAGGATGATCGGCTTGCTCAAGCCCTGCGGTATCAGAGACCAGTCGAACGCCTCACCGGTTCCACCGGGAACACCTTCGACATAGGCATCAAGCAGGATACCGCTGGCACTTGGAAACGCATCGCAGGCCGCCGCGATGTCGTCGCCGGCCTTGACCCGCAACGCCTTGATGTACGGGCGGTGCCAGCCTTCACATTCGGCTGCGGTTTCGTCGCCATGGAACTGCAACAGGTCCAGCGGTACGGCGTCGAGCAGCTCGCCCAACTCGCAGCGGCTGCTGTTGACGAACAACCCCACGGTGGTCACGAACGGCGGCAGCAACTTGATAATGTCGCGCGCCTGCTGGAACGTGACGGCCCGCGGACTCTTGGCGTAAAACACAAACCCGATGGCATCGGCCCCGGCCTCGACCGCCGCCAACGCATCTTCTATGCGGGTAATCCCACAAATCTTGCTGCGAACGGCTGACATGTCGATAAAACCTCAGGGCAAATCCGAGAAAGTCCCGGATGGTAACAAATGCGTTCGAGGGCGTCAGCCGTCAAGTTCAGAGAAGCCGGTGAGGAAGTGTGGGCCGATGTAACGCTCAGGCAATTGGAACTCGTCGCGATACTCGACCTGCACCAGATACAGGCCAAACGGATGCGCCGTCACCCCGCCAGAACGACGGATCCGGCTCTCCAGCACTTCCTTCATCCACTCCACCGGCCGCTCGCCGGCACCGATGGTCATCAAGACACCGGCGATGTTGCGCACCATGTGGTGCAGGAAGGCGCTGGCGCGGATATCCAGGACGATCATCTTGCCGTGGCGCGTGACACGCAGGTGATGCAGTTCCTTGATCGGCGATTTGGCCTGGCACTGACCGGCGCGGAATGCGCTGAAATCATGGGTACCGACCAAGTACTGGGCGGCCTCGGCCATGCGCTCGACATCGAGCGGACGGTGGTTCCAGGTGATTTCTTCGTTGAGGTGCGCCGGGCGGATCTGATCGTTGTAGATCACGTAGCGATAACGGCGGGCGATGGCCTTGAAGCGCGCATGAAAATGCGCCGGCATGACCTTGGCCCAGCTGACACTGACGTCGTGGGGCAAGTTGATGTTGGCGCCCATGACCCAGGCCTTCATCGAACGCTCGACCTGCGTATCGAAATGCACCACTTGGCCGCACGCATGCACGCCCGCGTCAGTGCGCCCGGCGCAGAGCAGCGACACCGGTGAGTCGGCGACTTTGGATAAGGCCTTTTCGAGGGTTTCCTGCACAGTGAGCACACCGGAGGCCTGGCGCTGCCAGCCGCGATAACGCGAGCCTTTGTATTCAACGCCCAACGCGATCCGGAAAAAGCCGTCGGCCGCCATTTCGGCAGCCGGGTTATCTATATTTGCCAAGGAGTCACAGCCTGCTGATGTGCGCAAAGGCGGGCATTATAAAGCTGTCCGGCGGGGATACCAGCACAACAGAAAGTACGATATTGAATGTTGGAGCCCTTTCGCGGGCAAGCCCGCCCCCACAGTGTTTCGGGGGTGTTCTCAGGTTATGTGACCGCCACAAAACCTTGTGGGAGCGAACTTGCTCGCGATGGCGCCCTGACAGACGCCGTCGGACCACCACTGAAACAAAAACGGCAGCCTCAATGGGCTGCCGTTCTGTTTATTGCCTACCAATCACTCAAGCCAGATGCGAAAGCATCTCCTTGGCCTCGCTCTTCTGGCCAGCATTCCCCTCGGCCACAACCTCATTGAGGATGTCCCGAGCGCCGTCGTTGTCACCCATGTCGATGTAGGCCTGGGCCAGATCGAGTTTGGTGGCGACTTCATCGGTGCCGGAGAGGAAGTCGAAGTCCGGCTCGTCCGCCGCAGAAGCCATAGCGTCTTCTGCAGTAAAGGTCGGCTCACTCATGCTCTGGGACAAACGATCCAGCTCGGCGTTGACGTCATCCAGTTCAGCGGCAAAGGCGTCCTTGACCTCAGGCTCGGCCGGGGCGGCATCCATTTCATCAGCCAGCGACAGGTCGAAATCGGCCGGCAGCTCCAGATCGTCCTGAGGCACTTCAGGCTTTACAGGCTTCGCAGGCAGGTCCTTCACGCCTTCGTCCAGATCCAGCAGGAAGTCATCTTCAGCGAGGATGGCCGGCGATGTATCACCGCCCAGATCCATGTCCAGATCGAAGTCCGACAGGTCGTCGAGGTTTTCCTTGATTTCGGTCTGTTCCTTCAATACCGATTCAAAGCTCAGGTCATCGTCCAGCGGAAACTCGTCAAGGTCAGCCGCAGCTTCCGGCTCTGGCGTGACCACTGCGGGTGACGCGGCTTCCAGGTCATCCAGGCTCAGGTCGAAGGCACTGTCCAGGTCATCGGCCGGTGCTTGCGGCTCGTCCAGCAGCAGGTCCTTGACGTACTGCGCGTCCAGCTCGGCAGCGAGGGCGGCGGCAGCAAGACCACCGGCAGCCGCGATAGCCATTGCCGGGAAGCGGCTTTTAAGCTGCTCGACCTGGGCGAAGTTGTCACCGTTGGCGACCAACTGACGCTCCTGGGCAACAAATGCATCGCGATCGCCCTGCTGACCGTAGACTTCCATCAGTTTCAGACGCAGGTCGCTGCGCTGTGGCTCTTGCTTGATGCCGTCTTCGAGCAACGCAGCGGCCTGGTTCAGACGACCGGCGGCAATGTGCGACTGAGCCTTGGTCAGTACGTCGTCATTGCGCTCGGCCGCTGGCGACACCAGCGGCGCGGCGATCGGCGTCGTCATTACATCCGGGGCTGGAGCAGGCGCTGGCGCAGGTGGTGGCGTTGGTATCGGCGCGGTAGCGAGTTTCACGCTCGGCGGCGGAACTTCCAAACCTTCGAAGCTGCTTTCTGGCAGGTCCTGCTCGGCAGAGAATTCCTTCTCTTCTTCCAGGGCACGCGCCATGCGCAGGTGTTTCTCGGCTTCTTGCTGCGCCTTGCGGCGACGCGCCAGCAACAGCAGCAGAAGCAGCAGAACCACTGCCCCACCGCCTACCAGACCCAGCAGGACCGGATTGGTCAGCAGTTCGTTGAATTTCTGCTCGTCGGAAGCTACCGGTGTCGGCTCGATTGGCGGCTCGGCAGGCACGGGTGCAGGAGCAGTCTCAGGCGCAGACGTTTCCGGAGCAGGAACCACTTCAGTCGGTGCTGCCGCAGGGTTCGCGGCCAGTTCAGCAGACATTGCCGGTGGGGTCGTCGCTGGAGTCGAAGCCGACGCTCCCGCTGCGCCTTCAGCCTGCAACTTGGCCAGTTGATTGTTCTTCAGCTCGATCAGGCGCTGCAGCTTATCCAGCTGACTTTGCAGATCGGTCATGCGGCTTTTCAGTTCAGCGTTGTCACGACGGGTCGTGTCGAGGCTTTCCTGGGTCACCGCCAGTTTGTTGTTCAAGGCTTTGGCATCACCTGCAGCGCCTTTGCCCTTGCCGGTTTCGGCAGAAACCAGGCTCAGGTTGTCTTTCGCCGTTTGCGATGGAGCTGCGTCAGCGCGGCCACGCTTGGTGGCATCGAGTTGCTGCTGCCCGGTGCCGGGCTTCGCCACATAACGACGACCCTGGCGCCATGCAGTGTTCTGGGCAGCGACTTCAGCGATTGCCTTGGGTTGCGGCAGGCTGGTGCTCTGCGCCTGATCCGGCAAGCGCAGCACCTGACCGGTTTTCAGCCGGTTGATGTTGCCGTCGATGAAGGCATCCGGGTTCAGCGCCTGGATGGCCAGCATGGTTTGCTGGACCGAACCGCCATTACGCGCCTTCGCGGCGATTTCCCACAGGGTATCGCGCGGCGTGGTGGTGTATTGGGACGGCTGGGTGGCACCGGTCACCGGCGCAGTGACCGTTTCGGTCGGCGCAGGCTGCGCAGCCGCTTCAGCGGTCTGCGGGGAGAATTTGGAAGGATCGAGCAGCACGCTGTAATCGCGCAGCAAACGACCGTTGGGCCACATCACCTGAACCAGGAATTTCACCATGGGTTCGGACAGTGGTTTGCTGGACGTTACACGCAGGATACTTTTGCCGCTGGCATTGAGCACGGGCGTGAAGGTCAGGTCGTTGAGAAACGCCTGGCGATCGACACCGGCCTTGGCGAAATCTTCGGGTGACGCCAGGCTCGGCACCACTTCTGCGGCGGTGAGGTCCTTGACGTCGAGCAGCTCGATTTCCGCCACCAGAGGTTGGTTCAGCGTCGACTTCAGGGTCAATTCCCCGAGCCCGAGGGCATGCGCCATACCGGAGGACAGCGCCGAGGCGGCCGCTATTGCTAACACCAGTTTGCGAACTTGAACCATAGCCTCATCCTTTGTTTGAACATTCCTCGGCCAGCGAGAAGGTGTTGATAGCCGCTGCCGTAAGGCATTGCGCGCGGCGACGAAGGGTCGTCACGCGCGATCATTTCATAAATGCCCCGGAAAGCCCCGAAGAGTGGCTCGCCATCAGCAATCCGGCCAAGCATAGCGCTCGACTGGACTCATTCGAAAAATTGTTGCCAAGTATCTTTTACAGCAGGTCTTTTATCAACAATTCAGCCACCTGCACAGCATTGAGCGCAGCGCCTTTACGCACGTTATCTGACGTCAGCCACAAATTAAGTTCCGACGGGTCGTCGATTCCGGCGCGAACCCGACCAACGTAGACCACGTCCTGCCCTACTGCATCGCCTACTGCCGTCGGGTAATCGCCGGCTTCCACCAGTTCGATACCCGGTGCGTCTTCCAGCGCCGCGTTGACTTTCGCCAGGTCCACAGCGCTCGCTGACTGCAAGGTCACGCTAAAGCTATCGCCAAAAAACACCGGGGCTTGAATGCAAGTGACAGAAATCTTTAATAAAGGCAGCGCCATGACCTGACGCAGCTCACGCACCAGGCGTTTTTCCAGCAGCGTATGACCCTGCTCATCAGGCTTGCCGACCTGAGCCAACAGGTTGAAAGCCATCTGCCGATCAAAGAAAGTCGGCTCCAGCGGACGCACATTCAGCAGCTCGGCGGTCTGCCGGGCCAGCTCGGTCACGGCTTCGCGCCCCTGGGCGGAAACGGCCAGGCAGGCGGTCAGGTTGATGCGTTGCAGGTCGAGCAAACCCAGCAACGGCGCCAGCACCACGGCCAGCGTAGTGGCCGACGGGCTTGGGCTGCTGACCTGGAACGGTTTTTTCAAACCGGCCAAGACGTCGGCGTTGGCTTCCGGCACCACTTGCGGCGCCTGATTGGCCGGCAAAGCGCCGGACAGGTCGATCAGCGAACAACCGGCAGCGGTCGCGCGCGAGGCAAAACTCAGGGTCACTGCCGGACCGGCAGCGAAAAACACCAGCTGAACCTTGCTGAAATCGAATTCGTCGACTTCACGCACCCGCACGTTCTTGCCGCGAAACGGCACCGAATGCCCGGCGGATTCGCTGCTGGCCAGCAAATGGAGGTTGCCGACCGGGAAGTCGCGTTCTTCGAGAATCTGCACGAGCGTTTCGCCGACAGTACCGGTGGCGCCGATCACGGCAATATCAAAGGACTGGCTCATGGTTCTACCTCTGGCGAAACGGGGGGAGCGGCACTTTACCGGGTGGGTGGCGTGCAGGCAATTCGGCTGGGGTTTTGTGGTGTATGCGCCGGCTTCTTCGCGAGCAAGCCTCGCTTCTACGGGTTGTGTGTCGGTCGCGAAATCTTGAAACAACCGCGATACCTGTAGGAGCGAGGCTTGCCCGCGAAGAGGCCCTTCCTGACGACATACCTTCCCAAAAAAAACCCGCACCTCTTTCAAGGCGCGGGTTCTTTGATTACTTCAATCGATCAACGCTCAAGCAGGATCCGCAGCATGCGACGCAGCGGTTCGGCCGCGCCCCACAGCAGTTGGTCGCCGACGGTAAACGCGCCGACGTACTGCGTGCCCATGTTCAGCTTGCGCAGACGGCCAACCGGTACGTTCAGGGTGCCGGTGACTTTCGTCGGGCTCAGTTCCTGAATGCTGGCTTCGCGATTGTTCGGCACCAGTTTGACCCAAGGGTTGTGCTGGCTGATCAGCCCTTCGATGTCGGCGATCGGCACGTCTTTGTTCAGCTTGATGGTCAGCGCCTGGCTGTGGCAGCGCATGGCGCCGATGCGCACGCAGATGCCATCCACCGGGATCGGGCTCTTGAAGCGACCGAGGATCTTGTTGGTCTCGGCCTGGGCCTTCCATTCTTCGCGGCTCTGACCGTTCGGCAGCTCCTTGTCGATCCACGGGATCAGGCTGCCGGCCAGCGGAACGCCGAAGTTTTCGGTCGGGTACGCGTCGCTGCGCATGGCTTCGGCCACACGGCGGTCGATGTCGAGGATGGCGCTGGCCGGGTCGGCCAGTTGATCGGCGACAGCGGCGTGGGTCGCGCCCATTTGCTTGATCAGTTCACGCATGTTCTGCGCGCCGGCACCGGAGGCCGCCTGATAAGTCATGGCGCTCATCCACTCGACCAGACCGGCTTCGAACAGGCCGCCCAGGCCCATCAGCATCAGGCTGACGGTGCAGTTGCCGCCGATGTAGTTCTTGGTGCCCGCGTCGAGCTGCTGGTCGATGACCTTGCGGTTCACCGGATCCAGCACGATCACCGCGTCATCCTGCATGCGCAGGCTGGAAGCAGCGTCGATCCAGTAACCCTGCCAGCCGGCTTCGCGCAGCTTCGGGAATACTTCGCTGGTGTAGTCGCCACCCTGGCAGGTCAGAATCACGTCGAGGGTTTTCAGCTCTTCAATGCTGTAAGCGTCCTTGAGCGGAGCAATGTCCTTGCCCACGGACGGGCCTTGGCCACCGACATTGGAAGTGGTGAAAAACACCGGCTCAATAAGATCGAAATCCTGCTCTTCCAGCATCCGCTGCATGAGCACGGAACCGACCATACCGCGCCAACCGATCAGACCTACACGTTTCATCGCAACTACACCTTCTTTAAAAAGTGGGCCGCTGCTTTCAAGAGTGAAAGTGGCAGCGGGCCCGAGAGATTACAGATTCCGCAGCGCGGCGACTACTGCGTCGCCCATTTCCTGCGTACCGACTTTAGTGCAACCGGCCGACCAGATGTCGCCCGTGCGCAGCCCCTGATCCAATACCAGACTGACGGCTTTCTCGATGGCATCGGCCGCGTCCTGCAGGTTGAAGCTGTAACGCAGCATCATCGACACCGACAGAATGGTCGCCAACGGGTTGGCAATGCCTTTGCCAGCGATGTCTGGCGCCGAACCGTGGCAAGGCTCGTACATGCCCTTGTTGTTGGTATCCAGGGATGCCGACGGCAGCATGCCGATGGAACCGGTGAGCATCGATGCCTGGTCAGACAGAATGTCGCCGAACATATTTTCGGTAACGATCACGTCGAATTGCTTCGGCGCACGCACCAGCTGCATGGCGGCGTTGTCGACGTACATGTGGCTCAGTTCGACTTCCGGGTAATCCTTGGCCACTTGCTCGACGATTTCGCGCCACAGTTGGCTCGAAGCCAGCACGTTGGCCTTGTCCACCGAGCACAGCTTCTTGCCGCGCACCATGGCCATGTCGAAACCGACACGGGCGATGCGGCGGATTTCGCTTTCGCTGTACGGCAGCGTGTCGTAAGCCTGACGCTCGCCGTTTTCCAGGGTGCGGGTGCCGCGTGGCGCGCCGAAATAGATGCCGCCGGTCAGTTCACGGACGATCAGGATGTCCAGGCCCGAAACGATTTCAGGCTTCAGGCTCGATGCCTCGGCCAGTTGCGGGTAGAGGATCGCCGGGCGCAGGTTGCCAAACAGGCCCAGTTGCGCACGAATCTTCAGCAGGCCGCGCTCAGGGCGGATGTCACGCTCGATGGTGTCCCATTTCGGGCCGCCCACGGCGCCCAGCAGCACAGCGTCGGCTGCGCGTGCACGGTCGAGGGTTTCGTCGGCCAATGGCACGCCGTGCTTGTCGATGGCGCTGCCGCCGATCAGGTCGTGGCTCAGCTCGAAGCCCAGGCTGTACTTGTCGTTGGCCAGCTCCAGCACCTTGACCGCTTCGGCCATGATTTCCGGGCCAATACCATCACCTGGGAGAATCAGAATCTGCTTGCTCATGCTTTCCTCATGTCATCAGTCGGTGCGCCCTTGAGCACACCCGGAAAAATTCTATCGTTCGGCCATCAGCACCAGCACATCGGTACTGAACGAACCATCGGCCTCAATCTCAAAATATTCGCGCACTTCATTGCCCATCGACTGCTGCAACTCGCGGATCGCCGCGCGCATCACTTCTGGCGTGCGCATGCGTTCGACCCAGGAGTTGTACTCCAGCCGCAACCGTTGACGCGTAGTGCTACGGGTATGCAACCCCGCTTCGCTGACCTGACGCAACCACTCGCCGGCGGAATAATCGCGCACATGGCTGGTGTCGCGCAGCACTTCGACGCTTTGCAGGTAAGTGTCAAACAACGGACTGCCCGGTGACAATACGTCGATGAACGCCGCCACCCCACCCGGCTTCAGTACCCGCCGGACTTCGCGCAGGGCCAGGCCGAGGTCGCTCCAATGGTGCGCCGAGTAACGACTGAAGACGAAGTCGAACTCACCATCGGCAAACGGCAGGCGCTCGGCGGCACCGTTGACCGTGGTCACATTGCTCAAACCACGGTCCACAGCGGCGACGGTAACCACGTCGAGCATCTGCTGGGACAAATCGTAGGCCACCACTTCCTTGACCAGCGACGCCACGTGAAAACTGACGTGACCAGCGCCACACCCCAGGTCCAGCACCCGAGCATCGCCCTGCCCGGCCAGTTCGGCCTGTAGCAGCGCAAATTCGGTGCCTTGAGCGTGTACGGCGCTGCTCAGATAGGCCGAGGCCTGTTCACCGAATTGCTTTTGGACTACCTGGTTGTGCTGGGCGGTGCGGGTCATGGGGGACTTCCTTTTGGGGTTTAGCCTTGTGTTGTCTGGGCGGGCCTCTTCGCGGGCGAGCCTCGCTCCTACAGGGAGACGTATTTCAGCCGTAAGAGCGAGGCTTGCCCGCGAAGGCGTCATCACGCCTTACGCAAACTTACGCGTCGCGAAACAACCAAGGCTGGCTCGCCCGGTGCTTGGCTTCAAACGTCGCAATCGCTTCATGGTCCATCAACGTCAGACCGATATCGTCCAGACCGTTGAGCAGGCAATGCTTACGGAAGGCGTCAATTTCAAAGCTCAACACCTTGCCATCCGGACGGGTAACGGTCTGGGCCTGCAAATCGACCTGCAACTGATAACCCGGGGTCACTTCCACCTGCTGGAACAGCTCATCCACCTCAGCGTCGCTCAAGATGATCGGCAGCAAGCCGTTCTTGAAGCTGTTGTTGAAGAAGATGTCGGCGTAGCTCGGCGCGATGATGCTGCGGAAACCGTATTCCTCCAGCGCCCACGGCGCATGTTCACGACTGGAACCGCAACCGAAGTTTTCGCGGGCCAGCAACACGCTGGCGCCTTGATAACGCTCGGCGTTGAGGACGAAGTCCTTGTTCAACGGGCGCTTGGAGTTGTCCTGATAAGGCTGCCCGACATCCAGGTAGCGCCACTCATCGAACAGGTTTGGGCCGAAACCCGTGCGCTTGATCGACTTCAAGAATTGCTTCGGGATGATCTGGTCGGTGTCGACGTTGGCACGATCCAGAGGCGCGACAAGACCAGTGTGCTGGGTAAAAGCTTTCATGCTGCGCTCCTTTAGATCAATTCACGGACGTCGACGAAACGACCATTCACCGCGGCGGCGGCGGCCATGGCCGGGCTCACGAGGTGGGTACGGCCACCGGCGCCCTGACGGCCTTCGAAATTGCGGTTGGAGGTCGAGGCGCAATGCTCGCCCGACTCCAAACGGTCCGGGTTCATCGCCAGGCACATCGAGCAACCCGGCTCACGCCATTCGAAACCGGCGTCGAGGAAAATCTTGTCCAGGCCTTCCGATTCAGCCTGGGCCTTCACCAGACCCGAGCCCGGCACCACGATGGCCTGCTTGATGGTCGAAGCGACTTTGCGACCTTTGGCGATCACGGCGGCAGCACGCAAATCTTCGATGCGCGAGTTGGTGCAGGAACCGATGAACACGCGGTCCAGCTGAATGTCGGTAATTGCCTGATTGGCAGTCAAACCCATGTATTTCAAGGCGCGTTCGATGGAGCCGCGCTTGACCAGGTCCATTTCCTTCGCAGGGTCCGGCACGTTCTGATCCACGGCCAACACCATCTCGGGCGAAGTGCCCCAGCTGACTTGTGGCTTGATCTGGGTGGCGTCGAGCTCGACGACGGTGTCGAACGTGGCGTCTTCATCAGTCACCAGGTCTTTCCACGCTTCGACGGCCAAGTCCCATTCCGCGCCTTTCGGAGCGAATGGACGGCCCTTCACGTAGGCGACGGTTTTTTCGTCAGCGGCGACCAGTCCTACGCGAGCGCCAGCCTCGATGGACATGTTGCAAATGGTCATGCGGCCTTCGACCGACAGATCACGAATCGCACTACCGGCGAACTCGATGGCATGGCCGTTACCGCCGGCAGTGCCGATCTTGCCAATGACCGCGAGAACGATGTCCTTGGCGGTCACGCCGAACGGCAATTTCCCTTCGACCGACACCCGCATATTCTTCATTTTCTTGGCGACCAGGCACTGGGTGGCGAGCACGTGCTCGACCTCGGACGTGCCGATACCGTGTGCCAACGCGCCAAACGCGCCGTGGGTCGAGGTGTGGGAGTCGCCGCAGACCACGGTCATGCCCGGCAAGGTTGCGCCCTGTTCCGGGCCGATGACGTGGACGATGCCTTGGCGCACGTCGTTCATCTTGAACTCGACGATGCCGTATTCGTCACAGTTGTCATCGAGGGTCTGGACCTGCAAACGCGAGACCTGGTCGGCAATGGCTTCGATGCCGCCCTTGCGTTCCGGGGTGGTCGGTACGTTGTGGTCCGGGGTCGCGATGTTGGCATCGATGCGCCAAGGCTTGCGCCCGGCCAGACGCAGGCCTTCAAAGGCTTGCGGCGAGGTCACTTCGTGAATGATGTGACGATCGATGTAGATCAAGGCAGAGCCATCGTCGCGCTGCTTGACCAAATGCGAATCCCAGAGCTTGTCGTAGAGCGTTTTGCCGGCCATCAGACGGTTTCCTCATCAGCTTGTTTCTATGCCCCGGGCCGTTTGTATAACCCTTTGGCTTGTGAGGTCGATCCTAGGGGGTTACATTAAATAACTCAAATTCATATTTTTCATGCTTTGGATAACCAACTGGAATACCGCAATGGACCTGGCTAATCTCAATGCTTTCATCGCCATTGCCGAGACCGGAAGCTTCTCCGGCGCGGGAGAACGGCTGCACCTGACGCAACCGGCGATCAGCAAGCGCATCGCCGGGCTGGAGCAGCAATTGAAGGTGCGGCTTTTCGATCGACTGGGTCGTGAAGTCGGCCTGACCGAGGCCGGTCGCGCCCTGTTGCCGCGGGCCTATCAGATTCTCAATGTGCTGGATGACACCCGCCGCGCCCTGACCAACCTGACCGGCGAAGTGACCGGGCGCCTGACGCTGGCCACCAGTCACCACATTGGCTTGCACCGCTTACCGCCCTTATTAAGGGAGTTCACCCGACGCTACCCACAAGTGGCGCTGGATATTCAGTTTCTCGATTCGGAAGTGGCCTACGAGGAAATCCTCCATGGCCGCGCGGAACTGGCGGTGATCACCCTCGCCCCGGAACCTCATACCTTGGTCAAAGCCACGCCGGTGTGGGACGACCCCCTGGATTTCGTGGTCGCTCCGGAGCATTCGCTGATCAGCAACGGCCCAGTCAGCCTGGCGGACATTGCCCTGCATCCGGCGGTGTTTCCCGGCGGCAACACGTTCACTCATCACATTGTCCAGCGCCTGTTCGAGGCTCAGGGACTGACGCCGAACATCGCCATGAGCACCAATTATCTGGAAACCATCAAGATGATGGTCTCGATCGGCCTGGCCTGGAGCGTTTTGCCGCGAACGATGCTCGACGATCAAGTTGCGCGAATACCTTTGCCGGGCATACAACTGACTCGCCAGCTAGGCTATATCCTGCACACCGAACGGACGCTGTCGAATGCGGCACGGGCCTTCATGGCCTTGCTGGATGCACAAATCGATCTGCCAGGGATTCAAGGCTAACGTGTGCTACTGCCATAGAGCCGCGAACCCCTGCGCCTAACGCCCAATTCAGCCCAAGGCCTGCCAATGCCGAAATCTGTTGACCGTATTCCGCCGATGCCACGTATACAGGCGCTTGACCCGAAACGGTCCGAGCAGAGCTGGGAAAGCGCACCACAGTTGTTGGCCGCCCTCAACGGCGCGCGCCTGGGCGCCTGGTATTGGGACATCGAGCGCGGACAGATCAGCTGGTCGCGGGGTACCCAGGCGTTGTTCGGCTTCGATCCCCGACAGCCGTTGCCGACCGATCTGGAATACCTCGACTTGCTGCCTCCGGAGGATCGGGCAAAAACCATTCGCGCCTTCCATGCCGTGATCGCCGGCGCCCCGCTGGAGCAGGCGATGCACCACCGCATCCGCTGGCCCGACGGCAGCCTGCACTGGCTGGAGATCAACGGCAGCTTGCTGCCGGACAAAGACGGTCGGCCACGGATGATTGGGGTCATTCGCGAAATCACCCATCAGCGCCAGCGCGAACAGGCCCTGAGCAGCTCGGAAAAACGCTTTGCCACGCTGTTTCACCTGTGCCCGAACATGGTGCTGCTGACCCGCCAGGAAGATGGCCTGATTACCGAAGCCAATCAGTATTTCGAAAGCCTGTTCGGCTGGCCGGTGCAGGATGCCATTGGCCGAACCACTGTCGAACTGGGCCTCTGGGTGCACCCGGAACAACGGGACGTGCTGGTCAAGGCGACCAAGGCCAAGGGCGAACTGACCAGCATGGAGGTGCAGTTTCGCGCCAGCAATGGCCAGATCCACGACGGCATCCTCAGCGCACAGAAAGTCGAACTCGAAGGCCAGCCCTACCTGCTGAGCACTTTCCTCGACACCACGGAACGCAAGGCCGCCGAACTCGCGCTGAAAGACAGCCAGGAACGCCTCGACCTGGCCCTGGATTCGGCGCAACTCGGCACCTGGGACTGGCACATTCCCAGCGGCATGTTGTACGGCTCGGCGCGGGCCGCGCAGTTGCACGGGCTGGAGGCCATACCCTTCCATGAGTCCTTCGACGCGTTTTTCGAAGGTGTGCCCGACGAAGAACGCGGCAGCATGCGCGACGCTTATCGCAGCCTGCGCGAGGGACCGGCCGGCAATTATCAGCTGACTTATCGCGTGCAGTTGCCGGACGGCAGTTCACGCTACCTGGAAAGTCGTGCCCGCCTCTACCGCGATGAAAACGGCGCACCGCTGCGCATGGCCGGCACCTTGCTGGACATCACCGATCAAGTGGAGCGCGAACAACGGCTGGTGGCCTCCGAAGAGAAATTCGCCACGCTGTTTCAAGTCAGCCCGGACCCGATCTGCGTCACGCGCCAGGACACTGGCCAGTTCATCGAGATCAACTCCAGCTTTACCCAGACCTTCGGCTGGAGCGCCGCCGAAGTGATTGACCGCAGGGCCGACGAAATCGGCCTGTGGGACGCGTCAGCGAAAAGCCTGCAACGAATTGAACAAGTCATCCGCGAACAGGGGCTGAACAATGTCGCGATCATCGCTCAACACAAAGACGGGCAAGCCCTGACCTGCGTGATTTCCAGCCGGCAGATCAGCGTGGGCGACCAGCCGTGCATCGTCACGACCCTGCGCGACATTACCCAGCAACAGCGTTCCGAAGCGGCACTCAAGGCCAGCGAAGAGAAGTTTGCCAAGGCGTTTCACTCAAGCCCGGACGCGATCACCATCACCGAACGCGATACCGGGCGCTACCTGGAGGTCAACGATGGTTTTTGTCGCCTGACCGGTTACCGCGCCGACGAAGTGGTCGGCCGCACGGTGTATCAAGTCGGCATCTGGGCAGAAGAGAAACAGCGCTCGGCGCTGCTGGCCGAGTTGCAGCTTAAGGGTCGTGTGCATCACCAGGAAATGCTGGGCCGCAATAAGCGCGGCGAACTGCTGACCGTCGAAGTCTCGGTGGAGCCAATCACCCTCAACGAAACCGCATGCCTGTTGCTGACTGGCCGAGACGTCAGCCTGTTGAAAAATGCCGAAGCGCAGATTCGCCATCTGGCCTACCACGACCCGCTGACCAACCTTCCGAACCGCGCCCTGTTGATGGATCGCCTGAGCCAGCAGATCGCCCTGCTCAAGCGCCACAACCTGCGCGGTGCGCTGCTGTTCCTGGACCTCGATCATTTCAAGCACATCAACGATTCCCTGGGTCACCCGGTGGGCGACACGGTGCTGAAAATCATCACGGCTCGGCTTGAAGCCAGCGTGCGCATGGAAGACACCGTGGCACGCCTGGGTGGCGATGAATTTGTGGTGCTGCTCAGCGGCCTTGAGGGCTCGCGCAACGAAGTCAGCGCCCAGGTTCGGGAGTTGGCGGACACGTTGCGTGAACTGTTGTCGGAGCCGATGTTCCTCGACGGCCAGCGCCTGCAAGTGACACCGAGCATCGGCATCGCGCTGATCCCCGACCACGGTTCGACCCCGACCGACCTGCTCAAACGTGCCGACATTGCGCTTTACCGCGCCAAGGACTCGGGCCGCAACATGGCGCAGATGTATCACAACACCATGCAGAAGGCGGCCAGTGAACGCCTGCGCATGGAAACCGACTTGCGCCTGGCCCTTTCCCGGGGCGAGTTTCATGTGCATTACCAACCCCAGGTCGACGCCCGGGGCAACCGTATTGTCGGCGCCGAAGCGCTGGTGCGCTGGGACCACCCGGAACTCGGCCCGCAATCGCCCACCGAATTCATCAAGGTGCTGGAGGACAGCGGGCTGATTCTGGAAGTGGGCACGTGGATCATCGACGAAGCCTGTGGGGCCTTCAAAAAGCTGGTTGCCAAAGGCCTGGTGAACCCGCTCAGCTTCAGCCTGTGCGTGAACATCAGCCCGAGGCAATTTCGTCAAAACGACTTCGTCGAACGCATCGAATACAGCCTCAGCAGCCACGACCTGCCCTGCTCGTTGCTGAAACTGGAAATCACCGAAGGGATCGTCATCCAGAACCTGGAAGACACCATCAACAAAATGCGCCGCCTGAAAAAACTCGGCGTGAGCTTTGCCATGGACGACTTCGGCACCGGCTACTCCTCGCTGACCTACCTCAAGCGCCTGCCGGTCGACACGCTGAAAATCGATCAGTCGTTCATCCGCGATGCCACCACCGACCCCAACGACGCCGAAATCATCCGCGCCATCGTGGCCATGGCCCGCAGCCTGGAATTGAAAGTGATCGCCGAAGGGGTGGAAACGGCGGAGCAGCTGGAATTTTTGCAGGGGCTGGGGTGCCATTTTTATCAGGGGTATTTGCACAGTCGGCCGCTACCGGTGGAGGAGTTCCAGAAACTCCTCAAATAACGGGTACAAAAAAGGGCGCCGAATGGCGCCCTTCTCATTGCCCTGACTCGTTACTGCAGAGCGGGTTTTTGCGTCCCGTTGATCGGGATGCGTTTGGCTTTTGCCTCTTCCGGAATCACCCGCAACAGGTCGATGCTCAACAAACCGTTGCTCAGGCCGGCAGCCTTGATTTCGATATGGTCCGCCAGACGGAAGGACAGTTTGAAGGCGCGCTGAGCGATGCCTTGGTACAGATAGGTGACGTCTTCATTCGCGTCACGCTTGCCACCACTGATGGTCAGCACCCCTTTTTCCACTTGCAGATCCAGGTCTTCTTCCTGGAACCCGGCGGCCGCCACGACGATGCGGTATTGGTCATCACCGTGCTTTTCAACGTTATAAGGTGGGTAGGTGCTGCCTGGCTCGTTGCGCAGGGCGGTTTCGAACAAGTCATTGAAGCGGTCGAAGCCCACCGAGGAACGGAACAGGGGCGCCATCGAAAATGCAGTACTCATGATTCAAATCTCCTGAAAACAGATCAGCAAGTTTTTTTGTCTCCGCGACCCGAATTCGGCATCGCGTAATCCCTAGATAGGGATCGCCGATTGCTTTTCAAGAGATTATTTTCAGATTTTTTTGCGTTTTTTTCAGGCCGCTTCCGACACCTGGAGCCCCAACAAACGCGAGACTTGATCCAGTTCGGTCTCTCGACGCAACACGGTAAACAGCTCCACCGCCTCAGGATAATTGCGGGTCAACATCGCCAGCCATTGCTTCAAGCGACCCGGCGACTGGCGGGCAGTCATCTGCGCCTTGGCTTGCAGCCAGAAGTCCTGGATCAGAGGCAGCAACTCGGCCCACGTCATCTCGACCACTTCTTCACCGGCCCGCGCCGCCGCGATCTGCCGGGCCAGGTCCGGACGCGACACCAGGCCGCGACCGAGCATGATGTCTTCCACGCCGCTGATTTCGCGGCAACGGCGCCAATCTTCAACGCTCCAGATGTCGCCATTGGCGAACACTGGAACCTTGACCACGTCCTGCACGCGGGGGATCCATTCCCAATGCGCAGGCGGCTTGTAACCGTCGGTTTTGGTCCGCGCGTGCACCACGATGTGCGCCGCGCCGCCTTCGGCCAGCGCTGTTGCGCAGACCAGCGAACCGTCCGGGCTGTCGAAGCCCAGGCGCATTTTCGCAGTGACCGGAATGTGCGCCGGCACAGCGCGGCGGACGTGTTCAACGATTTGGTTGAGCAGTTCAGGTTCTTTCAGCAGGACGGCGCCGCCACGGGACTTGTTGACGGTCTTGGCCGGGCAGCCGAAGTTCAGGTCGATCACCTCGGAACCCAGCTCGCAAGCCAGCGCGGCGTTTTCAGCCAGACACACCGGATCGGAACCGAGCAACTGCACCCGCAGCGGCACGCCGGACGCGGTGCGGGCTCCGGTCAATAATTCCGGGCCGAACTTGTGGTAATAGGCAGGCGTGAGCAGTTGATCGTTGATCCGAATAAACTCGGTCACGCACCAATCGATACCGCCCACTCGGGTCAGCACGTCCCGCAGGATGTTGTCGACCAACCCCTCCATGGGCGCCAAAGCAATTTGCATGAAAAACACACTCAACGAAAAACGTGCGGCAGTTTACTGGATTCTCTGTCGAAAGACTTGCATCTGCCTCTGTGGCGAGGGAGCTTGCTCCCGCTAGAGTGCGTAGCACTCTCCATTGCAAGGGACCGCTTCGCGCTCCAGCGGGAGCAAGCTCCCT
>NZ_JASCOM010000039.1:0-38834 GCF_029959925.1 Pseudomonas sp. PS02303 | reverse complement strand
GAGCCTTAGCGAGGGGCCGGACGCTTGGGGCGAGACTTTTTGGTTCCTTTTGTGGCGTTTGACAAAAGGGACTCGCCGTAAGGGCGAAACCGCCAGCCGCCGTTACCGCAGAAACGGATATGTACCCGGTAAACAAGAACCTGGTCGGCTATCAGGCCGCCAAGACCAAGATGAAAAGTCAGTACCCGTTCGACCCGAAATCAACCTGAAAATCAAACCCGGTGACCCGCTCAACACCCGTTTCAATCTGCCCATCCGGCAACAACCGCAACCAGCGATACCCCGGTGCCTGCTCTCCAACCTTGAAATCATCACTCCCAGGCTCAAACTGAATGCAAGTCGAAGGCGAAGCAATCAACCGCACCCCTTTGCGCACCTGATCAACCTCCTGATGCACATGCCCCCACAAAACAGCACGCACCTGCGGAAAGCGATCCAGCACCGCAAACAAGGCCTCAGGATTACGCAAGCCGATAGGCTCCATCCACAAACAGCCGATCAACACCGGATGATGGTGAAAGCAGACCAGATGATGCCGCTCCGGCGCCTCACTCAACGAACGCGCCAGCAACTGCAACTGCTCATCCTGCAAATAGCCCGGCACCGACCCCGGCACCGCCGAATCCAGCAAAGTCACCCGCCAGTTACCGACATCCACCACCGGCTCCAGCAACGCGCTTTGCACCGCCGCCTCGGCCATGATCCGCGGTTCATCATGATTGCCAGGAATCCAGCGCGCCGGCGCATCGAGCTGCCGGGTCAGGTCGCGAAACAGCTGATAAGACTCCAGCGTCCCGTCCTGAGACAGATCACCGCTGGCAACGATCAGGTCAATCTGCGGCTGCTGCAGGCGCACCAGCTCAATGACCTTTTGCAGGCTGTCCCGGGTATTCATGCCCAGCAACTTCCCGTCCGCTTCGGCAAACAGATGACTGTCGGACAGTTGCACCAGCAACGCCGAATCGGCGGTGGTCAATGTGGATACGCTCGGCAAGGCGTTCTCCCAGGCTGAATCACGGGATTGGATGAGTGCCGCAATTATGCTGGGGGACGATCAAAAGAGGAAACCTGTGAACCTGACGCAGTTCACACTCAGCGCACAACGGCGTACTCATGCCCACACGCCAGACAATGGCTCAGCCATTCACCCAGGAACATATTCAACTGGGCCTTTTCATCCGGCTGATGCATTGAGGCATTCGGGTAAGGATAGATGCCGCGAAAGCGTCGTGCATGTTCGGCGCTGACCACTTCGGCCATGCACGCATCGTGGTAGACCTGCACTTCCAGTTGCGGCACCGGCAGCCACGGCAGGCTGTGTTCCTGGCGCACTTGCAGGGTCGTGGTGTACGGACAGACCTGCAGCACTTCGAGAGCCAGTACGCCGAGCATCTGGTCACCGTGGGTCACGGCAATGCGCCGTGCCTCGGGTTCGTTGCGCATGTCCGGCAGCAGTCGCATGAGGCGCGCGTAGTTGGCCTCGCAGGAGGCTTGCAGCCCCACGAGGTCCACCCTGTAACGATCGCGCAGCTTGTTTACGACCATAGCCCCCTCACTTCAGCGCGGTTCAAGGCCAACCATTGCAAGGCAATGATGCTTGGCGCGTTGGCAATACGTCCGTCGCGGACGGCCTGCAAGGCATCTTCGAACGCCCAGACCGTAACGCGGATATCTTCTGCTTCTTCCTCCAGCCCATGCAGGCCGCCGACTCCGGTGCTGTCGCAACGCCCCAGGTACAAGTGCACAAATTCGTTGCTGCCGCCCGGCGATGGAAAGTATTTGGTCATCGGCCAGAGCGCCCCGAACACAAGCCCAGCTTCCTCCTGCGCCTCGCGGTGAGCAACTTCTTCCGGCACTTCATCCTTGTCGATCAGACCGGCGACCAGCTCGATCAGCCACGGGTTGTCGGTCTTGCCCATGGCGCCCACGCGAAACTGCTCAATCAGCACCACTTCATCGCGCTGCGGATCGTATGGCAACACGCACACGGCATCATGGCGAACAAACACTTCACGATTGATCTCGCGACTCATGCCACCGGCAAACAACTCATGGCGCAAGTGCACACGATCGAGCTTGTAGAAGCCCTCGTAGCACTTTTCGCGCCGAACGATATCAACGGCGGTCGGAATGGCGTTGGCAAAATCAGTCATGACAATCCTCGTTTACTGCAAATCCATGAAGAGGCTCCAACCTCGACTTCGCGCCATCCTAACGCGCCCGCGCCGTTTGATGCAGCCCCTTTCCCGTCAGCGAGATAGACGGTGAGGGCGAAACCAACTCTAATTAGCTTAGTGGCGAACTGACTGCTTCGTTGAGAGTCGAAGCGGATAACTTTTTGCCTTTCCCTGTTTTACGAAGGACGCCCATGTCGCTTTTTAAAATCGCCTCCGTGGCCGCAATCGCCCTGACCCTGGGTGCCTGCCAGAGTTTGTTCCAACCCAACTACCGAGCTCCGCTGGAAACTACCCGCGACGCCACCGAAACACTGAAACCGGGTTGCACGACGCCTGACTGCCCGCTCGTGAACATCGATACGCTGCGCTTCCCGGCCGAGCCTCAGCTTGACGGTATTGTCGAAAAGCGCCTGCTGCAAATGACCCGCACCTCGCCCGAAGCCCCTGCGGCACCGACGCTGGCGGCCTATCGCGATGAGTTTTTGCGCACCGCTGGCCCGCGTAACAGCAGCTACCTGCAAGCCAAGGTACGTGAGCAGCATGACGGCTTGGTGATCGTCGAGTTTTCCAGCTACCTGGACACCGGCGGCGCACATGGCACACCAGGCCGCGGCTTCATCAACTATTCGCGCCAGCAGCATAAAGTGCTGACCTTGTCCGACATGTTGGTGCCGGGTCAGGAAGAGGCGTTCTGGAAAGCCGCGCAAGTGGCGCACAACAGCTGGCTGATCAGCACCAAGCTCGATCAGGAACCGGAGTTCGTGAAGCAGTGGCCGTTCCAGAAAACCCAGAATGTGGCGCTGACCTACGGCGGGGTGATCCTCAAGTACGAAGTGAGCACCATCGCGCCTTACGCGCTGGGCCACGTCGAACTGAAGATCCCCTACCCGCGCCTGAACGGCATTCTCAAGCCCGAGCTGTTTCCCGGCCGTAACTGAAGGCCCGGCCCAGCACTAGCTGGAGCAACCCTGCCAGAATCAACGACGGCAGGGTTGCGCCGATGTCCGGATACAGATTGGCCAACAAATGATAGGTGCTCACCCCGCCCAACCAGGCGAGCAGCGCCGGCCAGCGCAACGCGGCTGACGCCACCTGAGCACTGCGTTTGCGCAAAATGAAGTGATCCACCAGCACCACGCCGAACAGCGGCGCAAACACCGAACCGATCAACAGCAGGAAGTTCTGGTACTGCGCCAGTGGCGCCAGGCACGCGATCAGTGTGCAAATCACGCCGATGGCCAACGCCAGGTGCTCGACTTTCAAGCGCAACAGAATCCCGCTGGAGACAGCCGCCGAGTGAATGTCGGCGAAGGCGTTTTCCGACTCATCCAGCAGAATCAGCAGCAGCGGAATGCCCAGGCCGGCACCCGCCAATGCCAACAGCAAGGCATTCACTTCACCGCTCGGCGCGAACGCCAGGGTGTAAGCCACGCCGAGGCTCATCAGCCAGAAGTTGCCGATAAAGAAGCCCAGCGCGGTGCCGCCGAACACGTTTTTCGCACGCTTGCCGAAGCGTGAGTAGTCGGCAATCAGCGGCAGCCACGACAGCGGCATCGCAATGGCAATGTCGAAGCCCACGGCGAAGGGCATCGAACCGTCACCGGCCTGTGCCCACAACGCGGTCAGATCGGCCTTGGCGAACAGGTTCCAAGTCAGCCAGATGCACGCGGCCAGCAGCAGCCAGATACCCCACTTGCGCAGGATTTGTCGCACGAACGTCAACGGACCGCTGACGGCCAGCAAGGTCGCCAAACCACCAAAGAACACGGTCCAGAGCAGCGGATTCGACAGCAGGCTGCCTTCGCTGAACGCCCGCGCACCCAGCAAACTGGCAGCGTCGCGCATCACAATGATTTCGAACGAACCCCAACCGATCAGTTGCAGCAGGTTCAGCACGGCCGGCAGGCTCGCGCCACGTTTGCCGAGGCTGAGTTTGAGCGCGGCCATCGACGACAGGCCGGTGTCGCTGCCGATCACGCCGACAGCGGCCAGCAGCAGAACGCCGACCAGGGTGCCGAGGAAGATCGCCAGCAACGAGCCGGACAGGCCCAGACCTGGCGCGAGCAAGGCGCCGGTCTGCAGCACCATCAGGCCGATGCCGAGGGAGAACCACAGGGAAAACAGATCGCGACCGCCAAAGACACGTTTGTCCATGGGCACCGCGATGTCGGGGGAATAAGTGCTGGGTTGAATGCTCAAGGGTGTTATCTCAATAAGAGCAGAGACAAGTTTCAAGCTGCAAGCTACAAGCTACAAGTTAGAAGCAAACCGCTTCTTCTTGCAGCTTGTCGCTTGTCGCTCGTGGCTAGATTTTCTTGTACAGCTGACTGCCTTCCTGCTTGAACCGCTCAGCCTGGTCCGCCAATCCCTGGGCGACTTCGGCGTCGACGGTTTCGATCCGTTGGTTAGCCGCGTATTCGCGGACTTCCTGGGTGATCTTCATCGAACAGAATTTCGGCCCGCACATGGAGCAGAAATGCGCGACCTTGGCCGAATCCTTCGGCAAGGTCTCATCGTGATACGAACGAGCGGTGTCGGGATCAAGGCCCAGGTTGAACTGGTCTTCCCAACGGAATTCGAAACGCGCCTTGCTCAAGGCATTGTCGCGGATCTGTGCGCCCGGATGCCCTTTGGCCAGATCGGCGGCATGCGCGGCGATCTTGTAGGTGATGATCCCGGTCTTCACGTCATCCTTGTTCGGCAGGCCCAAGTGCTCCTTCGGCGTCACGTAGCAAAGCATGGCGCAACCGAACCAGCCGATCATCGCCGCACCGATACCCGAGGTGATGTGGTCGTAGCCCGGTGCGATGTCAGTGGTCAGCGGACCGAGGGTGTAGAACGGCGCCTCGTCGCAGCACTCGAGCTGCTTGTCCATGTTTTCCTTGATCAACTGCATCGGCACGTGGCCAGGGCCTTCGATCATGCATTGCACATCGTGCTTCCAGGCGATCTTGGTCAGCTCTCCGAGGGTTTCCAGCTCACCGAATTGCGCGGCGTCGTTGGCGTCGGCAATTGAGCCCGGACGCAGGCCATCGCCCAGCGAGAAGCTGACGTCGTAGGCCTTCATGATTTCGCAGATGTCTTCGAAATGGGTGTAGAGGAAGTTCTCTTTGTGGTGTGCCAGGCACCACTTGGCCATGATCGAGCCGCCACGGGAAACGATCCCGGTGACGCGTTTGGCGGTCAGCGGCACGTAGCGCAGCAACACGCCGGCGTGGATGGTGAAGTAGTCGACGCCCTGCTCGGCCTGTTCGATCAGCGTGTCGCGGAACAGCTCCCAGGTCAGGTCTTCGGCGGCGCCGCCGACTTTTTCCAACGCTTGATAGATCGGCACGGTACCGATAGGCACCGGCGAGTTGCGGATGATCCACTCACGGGTTTCGTGAATGTGCTTGCCGGTGGACAGGTCCATGACCGTGTCCGAACCCCAGCGAATGCCCCAGGTCAGTTTCGCCACTTCTTCTTCGATGGACGAACCCAAGGCGCTGTTGCCGATGTTGCCGTTGATCTTCACCAAGAAGTTACGGCCGATGATCATCGGTTCCAGTTCGGTGTGGTTGATGTTGGCCGGAATGATCGCGCGACCGCGGGCGATCTCGTCACGGACAAATTCAGGGGTGATGATTTTCGGCACGCTGGCACCGAAGCTGTGACCGGCGTGTTGCTGGTCCAGCAGCCCGGCGGCGCGAGCCACTTCGAGCTTCATGTTTTCGCGGATGGCGACGTATTCCATCTCGGCGGTAATGATGCCTTTGCGGGCGTAGTGCATCTGGCTGACGTTGGCCCCGGCCTTGGCGCGGCGCGGGTTGTTCACGTGGGCAAAACGCAGCTTGGTCAGTTCGGCGTCGGCGAGGCGTTCCTGGCCGAAGTTCGAGCTCAGGCCGGACAGGCGCTCGGTGTCGCCACGGGATTCAATCCAAGGCGAGCGCACATCGGCCAGGCCCTTGCGCACGTCGATGATGACGTTGGGGTCGGTGTACGGGCCCGAGGTGTCGTACACAACGACAGGCGCGTTGATCTCGCCGCCGAAGTCGGTCGGGGTCACGTCGAGGCTGATTTCGCGCATCGGCACGAGGATGTCCGGGCGGGAACCCTGGACATAGATTTTTTGCGAGCGGGTAAACGGCTGAACCGATTGTTGATCGACTTGGGCCGAGTCACTCAGGTTCGTAGTGTTTTTTAGTTTTATCGTCATCACGGGCTCTCCAGACAGCATCCAGGCAGTGGAATTTTGTCGGAGCGAACCTGTAACGAATGGACGCGACCAATCAGCCATAACGAAGCCGTTGGTGCTGTGCTCAGTGCTCGAGGGGTGTTCGATTGTCGAACAACATCCCGGACGAAGCACAAGAGGACTCGCCGGGTGACGAGAAATCTTGTTCCCTACGCAGGCGCTAACCTGATCAGGTTCAACGGGATCCGAAATTATTCGATCTCAGCCTCATAGCAAGGCACCCCGACAAGAACCCGGCCAGTCTAGACACAACTGGCAAAGAACGCCAACACCGCGGTAAACACCATGATGAATGGCGCAATTACCGGATTGTTGCCGTGCTTGGCGACAATTACACTCGCCAAGCCATGCTGCGCCTTGACGCTGTATGGGCCGCGCCGTAGCCTTGGCGCTCAAATTATCAGCGTAATTTTAGGGATGGCCTCATGCTGCGCAACCTATCACTGGCCCTTGCCGTGTCTTGTGCGTCCAATGGAATGGCCTGGGCAGCAGAAGCGCCCTTATCGACCAAAACCGATCTGGTCAGCGTCTACCAGGAAGCGGTGGACAACAACGCCGACCTGGCTGCCGCCCGTGCCCAATACGGTGCCCAGAAAGAAGTGGTGCCCCAGGCCCGCGCCGGGCTGCTGCCCAATCTCTCGGGCGGCGCCGAGCTCGCCAACGTGCGCACCGCGATCGATCAGCCTTCGGCCACCGCCAACCGTAACGCTCATTCCTATCAAGCGACGTTGGCACAACCGCTGTTCCGTGCCGATCGCTGGTTCCAGTTCCAGGCCGCCAAGGACGTCAACGAACAGGCCGCGCTGCAACTCTCGGCAACTGAACAGAACCTGATCCTGCAGACAGCCGAAAGCTACTTCAACGTGCTGCGCACCCAGGACAACCTGGCCTCGACCAAGGCCGAGGAAGCGGCGTTCAAACGCCAGCTCGACCAGTCCAACGAGCGCTTCGATGTCGGCCTGTCGGACAAGACCGACGTGCTGCAGTCGCAAGCCAGCTACGACACGGCACGGGCCAACCGGATCCTCGCCCAGCGCCAGGTGGATGATGCGTTCGAAGCGTTGATCACCCTGACCAACCGCGAATACAACTCGATCCAGGGCATTGTCCACACACTGCCGATCCTGCCGCCATCACCGAATGATGCCAAGGCCTGGGTCGATACCGCGGCGAAGCAGAACCTTAATTTGCTGGCCAGCAATTACGCCGTCAGTGCTGCCGAAGAAACACTCAAGCAGCGCAAGGCGGGTCATGCACCGACCCTCGATGCCGTGGCGAAGTACGAAAAAGGTGATAACGACGCCTTGGGCTTCGGCAACCCGAACGCCTTTGGCCAGCCGTATGGCGGCAACGTCGAACAAACGACGGTGGGCCTGCAAGTGAACATCCCGATCTACAGTGGCGGCCTGATCAACTCCCAGGTGCGCCAATCGTATGCGCAACTGGACCAGTCCGAGCAGCAACGTGAATCCCTGCGCCGGCAAATCGTGGAAAGCACCCGCAACCTGCACCGGGCGGTGAACACCGACGTCGAGCAGGTGCAGGCACGCAAACAGTCGATCATCTCCAACCAGAGTGCGGTGGAAGCGACTGAAATCGGTTATCAGGTCGGCACGCGAAATATCGTTGACGTGCTGGATGCCCAGCGTCAGCTGTACACCTCGGTGCGCAACTACAACAACACCCGCTACGACTACATCCTCGACAACCTGCGTTTGAAGCAGGCTGCCGGCACGTTGAACCCGGGGGATTTGCAGGACCTGGCGCGTTATCTCAAGGCCGACTACAACCCGGACAAGGACTTCCTGCCACCGGATCTGGCGAAGGCTGCGGCGGCGCAGTTGAAGGCAAATCCAACGCAGTAAAAACCGGTTCTGTGGCGAGGGAGCTTGCTCCCGCTGGGCTGCGAAGCGGCCCCAACTCCTGCAACTCGCAGTTTCCTGACACACCGAGAAAGCCGGACTGACGACTGCTTCGCAGCCGAACGGGAGCAAGCTCCCTCGCCACAGGTATCAAGTCAAGTCGATCAACCGCCCCAACCCATCCAGTAGCCGCTGCAACGCGCCTTGATTAGTGCGCATCACTTTCAACCCAGCCTCCGCCATTCGCTGCGCATCGCGCGGCAATTCGAACAGCCGCTGCACCGCCAGCGCCAGGCCTTCGGCATCCTCCACTTCCTGCAACGCCCCGGCGCTGCGCAATTGTGCGGCGATTTCGAGGAAGTTGAACAGGTGCGGGCCGCACAGCACCGGTTTGGCCAGCGCCGCCGGTTCCAGCAGGTTATGCCCGCCGTTCGGCACCAGGCTGCCGCCGACAAACGCGCTGTCCGCCAAGGCATAAAGAAACAGCAACTCACCCATGGTGTCGCCCAGCAACACCGACGTATTAGCCGTGACCGGCTCGCCGGAGGAACGACGCACCGTGGCGAATCCCTGCTGCTGGCACAAGGCGAACACTGAGTTGAAACGCTCTGGATGACGCGGCACCAGAATCAGCAACGCACCGGGATGATTGGCCAGCAACTGACGATGGGCCGCCAGCACCACTTCGTCTTCACCTTCGTGAGTACTCGCGGCGATCCACACCGGGCGTTCCTGCGCCTGCCATTGCGCGCGCAATTCGGTGGCGCGCAGAAGCAATTGCGGATCGATGGTCAGGTCAAACTTGATCGAGCCGGTCACTTCGACAGTGTCCGCACGCGCACCCAGGTTAAGGAAGCGCTGAGCTTCGGCTTCGGTCTGCACCGCGAACAGGCTCATCTCGGCAAGCATCGGCTGGGTGAGTTTCCGGAAGCGGCCATAGCCCTTGGCCGAACGTTCGGACAATCGCGCATTGGCCAACGCCACCGCAATCCCGCGCTTGGCGCACTGATGGATGTGGTTCGGCCAGAGTTCGGTCTCCATGATTACCGCCAGTTTCGGCTGGACCCGATCGAGAAACCGTGCTGCCGCGCACGGCAAGTCGTAAGGCAAATAGCAGTGCTGGATGCGCGGCTCGTTGGCAAACAGGGCATGGATGCGCTCCGAACCGGTCGGGGTCATGCAGGTCACGGTAATCGGCAGCTGTGGATAACGTTGCAGCAGGGCGCGAATCATCGGCGCTGCGGCAATGCTCTCGCCAACGGACACCGCGTGCACCCAGATGCCGCCCGGCTTCATCGTCGGCAGGCCGAGGGAGAAGCGTTCGCCAATGCGTTTGGCATACGCCGGCGCCTTACGCGAACGCAGCCACAGCCGAATCGCTACCAATGGCAGCCCCAAGTAAAACAGCGCGGTGTAGAGAGTTCTATTCATGGCGGCGGAGTTTATCGGTTTTTTCGCCGATCGCCCGCAAATGCACGGCAAAACGTTCTGCCAGCCAACGAGCCGCCGGGCCGAGGGGTTCGTCGCGGCGCCAGACCAGCTCAACAACCAGCGCCGGCGGGGTCCATTCGCTGTCCAGTTCGACCATCAGGTCCTGATACGCCGGGTACTGCACCACGTGCCGTGGCAGCCAGGCCCAGCCGAGGCCGCGCACCAGCCATTCGGCCATCACGTAGAAGCTGTCGGCCCGCCAGACCTGCGGACTGGCCGGCTCACTGCCGGGATAGATACTGGACTGGGTGGACATCAGCAACTGACGGTGCTGCGCCAGTTGCTGACAATCAACGTGCGCCTGTTTCGCCAGGGGATGATGCACGCCGCATACGGTGAGCATTTCGACGCTGCCGAGCACCCGACGCTCAAGCGCTTCGGGGATCTGGTCGTGATAAAACAACAGTCCCAGATCGGCCCGACGCTCGACCAGTTTGCGCGCCACATCACCTTGAGCGGCACTGGTCAGCTGCACTTCAAGGCTGGGAAATTTGTCGGCCAGGGCTGCAAAGCTTTCGATGATCGGCTGATAGGGCATCGCCTCATCCTGAGCCACGCGCAAACGCGCTTCCTGTCCGCGCATCATCGCCAGCGCCCGACCGTTCAGGCGCTCGCACTGACGCAAGACTTCCCGCGCCTCCTCCAGCAAGGCATTGCCGGCCTCGGTGAGTTTCGGCTGCCGGCCGCTGCTGCGGTCGAACAGGCTGACGCCGAGGTCTTCCTCCAGCAGCGCAATCGAACTGCTGACCGCCGACTGCGCCTTGCGCTGAACCCGTGCTACGGCAGAAAACGAACGCTGCTCCGCTACGCTGACAAACAGGCGCAGCTGCTCCAGATTCCATTGCATGCTCATGAGTCAACCCATCTTCAGAACAGATAGGTAATGACTTTACCGCATCTGGAGAATCTCTAGAATGCCGAACTCAGACAGCAACACTTCACACGAGGATGCACCTATGACCGCTTACTACTACCTGGCCATTGCCATCTGCGCCGAAGTGATCGCGACCGTTTCAATGAAAGCCGTCAAAGGCTTCAGCACCCCGCTGCCGCTGATTCTGGTGATTGTCGGTTACGGCATTGCCTTCTGGATGCTGACCCTGGTGGTGCGCAGCGTTCCGGTGGGCGTCGCTTATGCGGTGTGGGCCGGTTTGGGCATCGTGATGGTCAGCATCGCGGCGCTGTTTATCTACGGGCAGAAACTGGATGTACCGGCGATGCTGGGGATGGCGTTGATCGTATTGGGCGTCGTCGTCATCCAGCTCTTCTCCAAAACCGCTGGCCACTGACTGTCACCCCAATCCCCTGTGGCGAGGGAGCTTGCTCCCGCTCGGCTGCGAAGCAGTCGTAAATAGCCTGATGCGGTTTATCTGAATAACCGCATCGTTAGATTTTGGGGCCGCTTCGCGACCCAACGGGAGCAAGCTCCCTCGCCACAGGTCCTGCGTATAGCCTCTGTTGATCAGCAATAAAACCTCCAATCTTCGAGTCTGTATACTGCGCCCTCGTCTTGAACACTGAGGTCGCTGCATGCCATCCGTTATTTCCACCGACGTTCTGATTGTCGGCGCTGGTGTCGCCGGCCTCTGGCTGAATGCGCGCCTGCGTCGCCAGGGTTTTTCGACCGTGCTGGTGGAAAGCGCCAGCCTCGGCGGCGGGCAGAGTGTGAAGTCCCAGGGCATCATCCACGGCGGCGCCAAGTACGCGCTGCATGGCGCCCTGACCGGTGCCTCGGAAGCCATCGCCGACATGCCACGCCGCTGGCGTGAAGCCCTTGCCGGCGACGGCGAGCTGGATCTGACCGGCGTGCGCTTGCTGTCCGAAGCCCATTACCTCTGGTCCCCTGGCACCCTCGCTGGCAACCTCACCAGTTTCTTCGCCAGCAAAGCCGTGCGTGGCCGTGTCGATCAGGTCAAGGGCGACCAACTGCCGCCGGCCCTGCAAGACAAGCGCTTCAAGGGCAAGGTTTACCGATTGGCGGAACTGGTCATCGACGTGCCAAGCCTGATTCAGCGCCTGGCCGACTTGGCCGGTGATGGCCTGCTCGCCGGTCAGAAGATCGAACCGTTGCTGGAGGCCGGGGTTCTGGTGGGCCTGAAGGTCGACGGACGTGAGATCCGCGCCCAGCGCATCGTGCTCAGCGCCGGTGCCGGCACAGCGGCGTTGCTCGACGCCCTGGGGCTGAGCCAGCCCGCCATGCAACGCCGGCCGTTGCACATGATCATCGCCAAAGGCCCGAGCCTCAAACCGCTGTATGCCCACTGCCTGGGCGGCGGCACCAAACCGCGCCTGACCGTGACCACCCATCCGGCCGCCGATGGCCAATGGGTCTGGTACATGGGCGGCGATATCGCTGAAGCCGAAGGGGTTGCCCGTGAACCCGCCGAGCAAATCGCCACAGCGCAGAAAGAACTTGGCCAGTTGCTGCCATGGATCGACCTGAGCACCGCGCAATGGGCCACCTTGCGTGTGGATCGCGCCGAACCGCTGCAATCGGGACTGACGCGCCCAGACAATGCCTTCCTTGCCGAAGAAGGCCGGCTGCTGGTCGGTTGGCCGACCAAACTGGCACTGGCGCCGGACTTCGCCGACCGGGTCATCGCGTCTTTACAGCGTGACGGCATCCAGCCAAGCCATCCAGCGCCGCTGCCCGACCTGCCAAAACCGCCGATTTGCGTTCCAGCCTGGGAGCAACTGCTGCCATGAGCGTAAAGACCCTGCACGACCTGCATCGCCCCCTCGGCAGCACCGGCCTGCTGGTTTCACCGCTGGGCCTGGGCACGGTAAAACTGGGCCGCGACCAAGGCGTGAAATACCCCAACGGTTTCCAGATTCCCGGCGATGACGAAGCGCGCATGCTGCTCAAACTCGCGCGCGATATGGGCATTAACCTGATAGACACCGCCCCGGCTTATGGCCGCAGTGAAGAGCGCCTCGGCCCGCTGTTGCGTGGTCAGCGTGAGGACTGGGTGATCGTCAGCAAGGTCGGCGAAGAATTTGCCGACGGCCAGTCGAGTCACGACTTCAGCGCCGCCCATACTCGACGTTCAGTGGAGCGCAGCCTGCAACGCCTGGAAACAGATGTTATCGATCTGGTGCTGGTGCACTCCGACGGCAACGACCTGGCAATTCTCAACGACAGCGAAGTCTACGCGACCCTCGCCGCGCTCAAGGCCGAAGGCAAGATTCGCGGCTTCGGTTTTTCCGGCAAAACCGTCGAAGGGGGTTTGAAGGCTCTGGAACAGGGTGATTGCGCCATGGTCACCTACAATCTGAACGAACAGAGCGAGAAGCCGGTCATTGACTATGCTGCTGCTCACGGCAAAGCCATTCTGGTCAAAAAAGCCCTCGCCAGCGGTCACGTCTGCCTGAGTCCGGGCGTAGACCCGGTGCGCGCCAGCTTCGAGTTGTTGTTTGAACATCCGGGTGTTGCCAGTGCTATTGTCGGGACCATCAATCCGCTGCACCTCGCCCACAACGTCGCGACCGTTGCCCAGGTCCTACGTAGAAACTGATGCCGCCCACGCGGCCTTAAGCAGGAGCCGACATGCCGCGCACGCTCATAAGAAAGAACCCGAGCAACTTCAAGACCCTGCCGTTGTACGTCGAAGCGACTCCCGAAGGCTTGAGCTATCAGAGCGTCGGGATGCCGCTCAATTTCTCCCAGACCCTGCAACGTCGCCGCCCTGTGACGGTGCCCGACACTGAGCGCTTCTCGCTGGAACTGGCCAACCTTGGGGTCTCGGTGCGCCTGACCCTGCATTGGCAGAATCGCGATTACTGGGTCTTGGTGCGTCAACGCCGGCAAGACCGCGGCGATGTGGTGCTCAAGTTAATCTCCGGTTACGTGCCAGCCCACGAGCTGAACCTGCCACTGCATACGGCGATCCAGGAGATCGCCGAAGAGTGCCTGCTGGAAACCCCGGAAGGCTGGCTCGGTGGACGCTTCAATGACACCTGGCTGCCGGCGCCCTACTCCTCGGCGCTGCATTATCGCGAGGCATTACCCTTTCGCCTGACGCCGTTGTCCGGCTCCGCACGGCCTGTGCGTTGCGCCAAGATGCAGTTGATCGAACGTCCGCGGGCTTACGTGCATTTGCCGACGGCTTCGCTGCAATTGATTTATGACTTGCGCCTGGACGTACCCAAGGAAGCCAAGTCCCTGAGCCTGTTTCATGTCGATGAGCGACTGGAGGGCGATCAGCTGGTGGCCCGGCTCGATCGCAAGCGCCCCGATTTGTATTTGATGCCGCTGCAGGACGGCCAGCCGATGGCCGAGCTGTATACCTTGAAAAAGGATCAGCTGTACCCGGCGAGTACGCGCGGGCTGTACCTGGCAGAGAGTTTTGCCCAGCAGGAAGGCTGGCTGGTGCGCGATGAGCGGATTCGCTGGAAGGATTGGGTACGGCAGCAGGGGTTGAGCCCGCCGGGGAAGGATTCGGGTCTGGCCCGGTTACGCGGGAAGGCGAAGCAATTGCTGAAGAAGATTGTGCCGCGTAAGGCAGTGCGATAGGAACAAGAGTGCTTGTGTGGCGAGGGAGCTTGCTCCCGCTCGGCTACGCAGTAGCCGCACCGGCTAACGAGTATTCCCTGAAATCACGCGGTGTATGGTTTTGGGGCCGCTTCGCAGCCCAGCGGGAGCAAGCTCCCTCACCACAGTGACCGCGTCGTCTTCAGTTATTGCGGATTTTTTCGACTATTGCGGTAGTCGAACTGTTTGCCACCAGCCCCAGCACTTTCACGGTTCCGCCGTAAGCGGTCACGATGTCCGCGCCGACCACCTGGTCGATCCCGTAATCCCCGCCCTTGACCAACACGTCCGGCTTGACCTCGCGCAGCAGGTTTTCAGGGGTGCCTTCAGGGAAGCTGATCACCCAATCCACGGCGCCCAGACCGGCCAGTACGGCCATGCGACGGTCGACGCTATTGATCGGACGACCCGGCCCTTTCAGGCGGCTGACCGAGGCATCGTCGTTGACCGCAACGATCAGACGATCGCCTTGGGCGCGTGCCTGCTCGAGGTAGGTCACGTGGCCGGCGTGCAGGATGTCGAAGCAGCCGTTGGTGAAAACAATCTTCTCTTTATGTGCTCGCGCATCGTCGACCGCCAGCAGCAACTGCTCAAGGCCCAGCACACCGCGCTCGGAACCTTCTTCGCGCTGGATGGCACGACGCAGTTCCGGGGCACTGATCGCCGCCGTACCGAGCTTGCCGACGACGATGCCCGCCGCCAGATTGGCCAGGGCCACCGCGTGTGGCAGCTCTTCGCCCGCGGCAATCGCGGCCGCCAGCGTGGAAATCACCGTGTCGCCGGCACCGGTCACGTCGAACACTTCACGCGCACGAGCCGGCAGGTGCAGCGCCGGATGGTCCGGGCGCAACAAGGTCATGCCGTGCTCGCCACGGGTCACCAGCAACGCGCCGAGGTCCAGGTCGTGCATCAACTGCGCGCCCTTGCTGACCAGCTCGTGCTCATCGGCGCAACCGCCGACGATGGTTTCGAATTCGCTGAGGTTCGGCGTGATCAAACTCGCGCCACGGTAGATCGAGAAGTCCTTGCCCTTGGGATCGGCCAGCACCGGAATGCCACGGGCACGGGCGGCCTGGATCAGCACCTGATGGTTTTTCAGTGCGCCTTTGCCGTAGTCGGACAGCACCAGCACCTTGATGCCTTCGAGCAGTTCGTCGACCTGCTCGCCCAGCGCCAGGGCGTCGGTGGCGAAAGGTTCTTCGAAGTCGATACGCAGCAATTGCTGGTGACGGCTCATGACCCGCAGCTTGACGATGGTCGGCTGGTGCGCAATGCGCTGGAACAACGCCCGCACGCCAGCGCCCTTGAGGCTATTGGCCAGGCTGTCGGCAGCTTCATCGTCGCCGGTCACGCCGACCAGAGAGGCCGGTGCGCCGAGGGCGGCAATGTTCAACGCAACGTTGGCGGCACCGCCCGGGCGGTCCTCGATTTGCTCGACCTTGACTACCGGCACCGGCGCCTCAGGGGAAATCCGTGAGGTACCACCATGCCAGTAACGGTCGAGCATGACATCGCCGACCACCAAGACAGGGGCTTGATCGAATCGCGGCATGGACAACTTCATGGAGCAACCCACATACAAAATGAACAGGGGCGCGATATTACCACAGGGTTGGCGCAGGCTTGCGCGACGGCTGCAACGGGATGGCCTTCAGGGTAAAACTGTTCATTTATTGAGCAAAAATGCCGTCAGTCGAAGGCAAGCGTCTGCCAGGCCCAGTGCCTCGGTATCGATCTCGCACTCGGCCGACAGCGGCGCCTCGTACGGGCTGTCGATGCCGGTGAAGTCCTTGATGCGCCCTTCCCGTGCGGCCTGATACAAACCTTTCGGGTCGCGTTGCGCGCACACCGCGAACGGCGTGCTGACATACACCTCGATGAAATCGCCTTTGGCGAATAAACGACGTGCGGCCTCACGCTCGGCGCGAAAGGGCGAGATCGCCGCAACGATCACAATCAGGCCGGCATCGACCATCAGCCGCGCCACCTCGGCCATGCGCCGGATGTTTTCCCGGCGACAATCCGCTCCCATCCCCAGATCACGGCACAAACCAGCGCGCAAGTTATCGCCATCGAGTAGAAACGTGTGCAGCTCGAACTGATTGAGCCGCAGCTCAAGGGCGTTGGCCAGGGTCGACTTGCCCGCCCCCGACAACCCCGTCAGCCAGAGGCAGCGCGGTCGCTGGGACTTGATCGAGGCCCGGGCTTCATTCGACAGCGACAAATTGTAAGGTCTGATGGCGCAAGCGGGCATGGATAGCACCTCATTCATAACCAAGCAGCTCGTAATCACGCTGGTACGCCCGCCGTACCAGCCGACGGGTCCGAACCGAGCAGAAGTCACGGGCCGGCATCGACTGCCGCTGCCGGGAACTGTTGACGTGCGGCAGCAACGCCGAATGTCCCAATTGCTCGCAGACCAGCTGGAAGTCCCGCTCCAGATGCTCCTGGTAACCCATGAAGTCCAACGCAAGATGCCCCAGGGAGTCGGTGAGAAAATCCGTCTGCGCGGCGAAATGCAGTTGCTGGCGGATCGTTTCAGGGTGCAGCCAGCGACCGACAAAGTCGTCGAAGTCGCGGTAATGGCTGACCAGTTTCTGCGCCGCGTGATCGCGCGGTCCCAACGCGTTGCCTCGCAAAAACGCGTAGGCGGAATAGGCCCTCTCCAACGGGTCGCGAACGAAAGCGAATTTGAAACAGGCGGCGAACTGCTCGGGAAACTGTTGTTCGTACCAGTACAGCGGCAAGTGACCCGGGCTCCAGTTATCGAACAGCGCCGCGCAGACGCTGCTTCCGGCGCACTTGGGGACATGAATGAACAGACAGGAGCGCTGTTCGAAGGCCTTGGGAAAATGCAGGTTGGCCGACATTGACTTGTTCACCACCTGACGGTCGACCACCGACAGGCGCCCCAGCAGGAAAGCCCGTTGCGGCTTGGGCAGGAGTTTCCAGAGATAACGTTGCAACATGAAAGCACCCGCGCGAAAGGGATGGTCCTCTCGATTGAAGTCAAGGTTCGTTCAGGAACATTAACAAGCGCGGAGCGTAGTTTTATTCAGGTTTGGTCAAGGAAGGTAAAGGTCTTGATACAAATCACCGGGCACATTGCGCGCCCGGTGAACAAGGGTCAGGCGATGTCTTCCGCCGGGGCGTCGAGGCCCATGGCATTCAGTCGGGCGTAATAGCCATTGTGCGCCAGGAGTTCGGCATGGGTGCCGCGCTCGACGATCCTGCCCTGGTCCATGACCAGAATCAGGTCCGCCTTCTCGATGGTCGACAAGCGGTGAGCGATCACCAGGGTGGTCCGGCCTTTCATGACCTGGTCCAGTGCCGCCTGAATATGCCGCTCGGACTCGGTATCGAGGGCCGAAGTGGCTTCGTCGAGAATCAGCAATGGTGCGTTCTTCAACAAGGCACGGGCAATCGCCAGGCGCTGGCGCTGTCCACCGGACAACAACACGCCGTTCTCGCCGACCTGGGTGTCCAGGCCCTCGGGCAATTGTGCGATGAAGTCCATCGCATAGGCGTCTCTTGCCGCTTTTTCGATGTCTTCTCGGGGCGCGCCAGCCAGATCGCCGTAGGCAATGTTATTGGCCACGGTGTCGCTGAACAGGGTCACGTGCTGGGTCACCTGGGCAATGTGCTTGCGCAGGTTCAGCAATTTGTACTGCTCCACTTCCACGCCGTCGATCAGGATCTCGCCCTTGTCGTGGTGATAGAAGCGCGGAATCAGGTTGGCCAGCGTCGACTTGCCGCTGCCCGAACGCCCGACCAGTGCCACCATTTGCCCCGGCTCAACCGAGAAACTGATGTCGTCGAGGACCTGGCGATCAGTGTCCGGGTAGGTGAAGCTCAAGTGGCGCACATCCAGACGACCGCTGACGGCATCACGCTCGACCGTGCCGGTATCGATTTCCGGTGCGACGTCTAGCTGCTCGAAGATGCTCTCGGCACCAGCCACACCTTTCTGGATGGTCGAGCTGACTTCGGACAATTGACGGATCGGCTTGGGCAGCAGGCCGGCCAGGGTGATGTAGGCGACCATGTCACCGGCCGACGCATCGCCGCGCAGGTACAGCACCAGGAACATCAGCACCGCCATGGCGCTGTAGATCACCAGTTGCAGCAACGGCGTGTAGATGGCACCGGTACGGGTCATGCGCAGTTGTTTGTCGGTGTTGCCCTGGCTGGCATCGTAGAAACGTTTCTCTTCGTAGACTTCGCCGCCGAAGCTGCGCACCACGCGATAACCCTGGATGGTTTCCGAAGCCACGTGCGTCACGTCGCCCATGGCCAGCTGGATTTTCTTGCTCTGCTTGCGAAATTTCTTGCTCGCGGTGCGTACCATCAGGGCGATCAACGGCAGGATCGCAACCATCACCAGGGTCAGCTTCCAGTTCATGAACAGCAGCGAGGCGAACAGGAAGATGACCGTCATGCCTTCTCGGATAACGACCTTGATCGCATCTGTTGCCGCCCCGGTGACCATCGTCACGTTGAAGGTGATACGTGAAATCAGATGACCCGAGTTATGCTTGTCGAAATACCGATTGGGCAAAACCAGCAGGTTATTAAACAACTGCACACGTAAATCATGGACCAGCCCGAGGGAAACCTTGGCCAGAAAGTAGTTGCCCAGATAAGATCCCAGCCCCTGCCATGCGGCGATCAGGATGATCAGCAACGGCACCGCCTGCAGCAGTTGCAGGTCTCGCAGGTAAGGCACGGTTGGAAACAGCACTGCCTCGGGGTTGGACAGGCCGTCGACGAAGTACTTGAGGATGTAGCCGAGCATTGGCTGCGTCGAAGCGAAAATCAGAAAACCGACGATGCTGATCAGAAACAGGCTGATATACGGCCGGACATAGCCGAGCAGGCGGAAGTAGATTTTCAAGCTCGAAGGGCTTGCGGAGAGACTGGAGTCGGTCATATCACGCGAATGTCGATAAAAAGGACGCTGACTTTAGCACAGCTTCCTCAGGGTTCTGGCAATCGCATAAAGGCTGTTATTGTTACGCGTCAGATTAAGCATCAAATAGCCATCGCTCCAAAATGGCCGATCAACTTCAGGATTGAATCTCTCAGCATGCAACTCAGCGGTTTCAATAGCGTATCCAATCGAGTCTTCGATTTCATTTGCCTCTGGATTCTTCCACTCGGCTATCTCTTGCTCCTGTGCGCGCTGTTTTTCCTGCCGGGTCGAAGTGTGCATCACAAGCTTTTTTATGGCCTGTTCAGCATTCCAGCGCTGATTACCCTTTGCTTGCGGCCCCGTGAATTCAAGGAATTGCTGCGCGAACCGATCTTCGTCGCTGCGTTGCTGTTCGCGGCCTGGGCGCTGATCAGTTTGTGCTGGGGGCCTGGCAGCGATCGCATCGCCGCCCAGTTCAAACCCCCGCTCCATACCCTGCTACTGTTCGCCGGCTGTTACTTGCTCGTGCGTTATCGCAGCGAAATCGTCCAGCCTTTGCTGTTCACCGCGGCGATGGTCGGGCTGATCGGTACGGTCTATAACCTGTTCATGTACGCTCGCATCTACGAGCCAGGCTTGCGCCTGATTGGCGGAGGCGCGTTCGATAACCCGCTGCTCGCCTCCCACATGTACGGCTTTTTCTGTGCTTACTGGCTGAGCCTGAGCATGATCTGCAAGCGCCGGCAGATGCTCTGGCTGAGCATTCCTGCAATGGCCACGATGTTCGCTGCCGTGATCGCCACCGGTTCCAGAACCCCCCTGGTCGCCCTGACACTGGCCGCGCTCTGGCTGGGCTTTATCTGCTGGAACCGCCGCTCCGTTGTATTACTGAGCGCCCTGATCGTCAGCAGCGCGGCCGTGGCGGCGATGTTTTCACACATGATCATCGAACGCGGCGACTCCTATCGCTTTGAAATCTGGCAGTTGGCCCTGAACAAAATTGCCGACCACCCATGGATCGGTCATGGCTACAACGCCGATCTGACCCTCGACCCCGGCATTGGCTACTCTTTGCAGGAACCGCACAGTTTTGCCTTGGGAGTGCTCTATTACGTCGGTATTTTCGGTTTGTTGCCGTGGCTGTTTTTCCAGGGCTGGGGATTATTGAGCAGCTGGCGCCATCGCGTGCAACCGCTGTTCATCATTGCGTCCACCTGGCTGATATTCGGCATCGGCGCAGGTTTGACTGAAGGGGGCGGGATCATTTCCCGACCGAAAGAACACTGGTTCCTGCTGTGGATTCCGCTGGCGCTGATCGCTGCGTTGAGCATCAACCAGCGCGCCAGACGCCTGCTGGCAATACCTGTCAAGACGCTGGGGCCGACCGCTCAACAGCAGTTGATCAGCGACGCACAAATCATTGAAGAAGATGGTCTGGGCCCCAAAGTCCTGCGCCTGGTCGATGGCAGCTTCCTCAAGCTGTTCCGGAGCCGCCGCTGGTACACCTCGGGTAGCTTCAACCCCTATTCCGAACGCTTTGCGGTCAACAGTGAGCAATTGCGCAACCTCGGTATTCCCACCCCGCAAATCCTTGACCTGTATCGGCTCGACGATGGCAGCAGCGCCGTGCACTACTCGCCACTGCCGGGCAATACGTTGCGTCAGGTGCTGCAAGGCATTACCGCACCGGCGGTACGCCAGGCGCTGGTGGAGCGGTTCGGCAAGTTCATGGCGCAACTGCATGAACAGGGCGTCTATTTCCGCTCGCTGCATCTGGGCAACGTGCTGGTGTTGGAAGATGGCGAGTTCGGCCTGATCGATGTCGCCGACATGCGCATCTATCCTTCGTCGCTGAGCCTGTCCCTGCGTCAGCGTAATCTGCGCCATATGCAGCGCTACACGGTGGATAAGCGCTGGTTGTTCGAAGACCATTTCGAAGCACTGCTCCAGGGATACGCCATGATGGCGTCGAAATCCGCTGTTGATAACCTGCACAGGCAAGTGCTGGCCGGGAGTTCCCCGGCCCGGGCTCATTGATGACTGAAACCAATCCATTCATTGCGCTGGCAGCCTACCTGCTGGCCATCGTGACCGCCGCCCTGCTGTTGCGCGCCGTTCCGAAAATCACCCGTCACCTGGAGCATTCCGGCGAAAGCCGCTATGCCAGCATCGACGGACTACGCGGCTATCTGGCGTTTGGTGTGTTCGTGCACCATTCGGTCATCACCTGGATCTTCCTGCGCACCGGCGTTATCGAATTTCCGCCAAGCAACTTCTACTCGCAGCTGGGCCAGGGAAGCGTCGCGCTGTTTTTCATGATCACCGGTTTTCTGTTCTGGAACCGATTGCTCACTCAGGGACGTCAACACGACTGGCTGGCCTTCGCAGTCTCTCGGGTGTTTCGCCTCTACCCGTTGTACCTGCCGTTGATGCTGATTGTATTTGTCACGGTGTTCTATTTGCAGAACTGGGAACTCAAGGACCCCGGCATCCGCCTGGCCGGGCAGATTCTGGCATGGCTGACCTTCGACCGACCGGACGTCAACCAGTACCACCAAACCGGCATGCTGATCTCCAACGTCACCTGGACCCTGGGCTACGAGGTGTTTTTCTATCTGGCGCTGCCATTGGCCGGCATGGTCTTCATTTATCGCGGCAGCTGGCTGCAAGTGGTGCTGTGCCTGATCGGCATTTACGCTCTGTACCAATTGGTCGGGTGGGAGCACTCACTGAAGAAGCACTTTCTGGCGAGTTTCCTGGGCGGCATTGGGGCGGCGTACTGGATACGCCGCCCTCACTTGATGGCCTGGGGTCAGACGCGACTGGCGGGGATTATCGCGTTGCTGGCGCTGGCGATTGCCTTTACGGCATTCAACCGCGCGTTCAACCTGCTGCCACTGCTGCTGCTTTCCCTGTTTTTTGTCATCGTGGCCTCTGGAAACACCCTGTTCGGCGCTCTCAAGCCGCGCAGCATCCGCTGGCTCGGGGAAATCAGCTACAGCACCTATTTGCTGCACGGGTTCGTGCTTTGGGTGATGGTGCAACGCCTGCCGCTGGTGATGGACCTGGACGCTCGTGACACTTGGACCTATCTGTCGCTGCTGGCCGTATGCACGTGCCTGCTGATTGTCATCAGTAGCCTGACGTTCTTGTACATAGAAAAGCCAGGCATGTCGGCCGGCCGCAAACTCTTGCAGTGGCTGCGCCAAGGCAAAAAGGCCGAAAAGAGCCTGACGGAGAAGGTCGCTCGCTGAAGCGAACAGCCCCCTTTCCAAAGTTGATAACGCATCCTCTGTAGCAGCTGGCAAAACCGGACGCAGGTTTCGCCAGCTGCTGCACAGATCGCGATACGACCTTAGTCTTTTTCCAACGGCGAGAAATACAGCCGCCCCAGACCGCGCCAGGTCTTCTTGTTCCAGGCCCTGAACGGGATCTGCGCCAGCAGCTCGCGGGCGAGCTTGCGGTCACGGTTGGCGGTCTTGAGGAACATAGAACTGAGGAACTTGTAACGCACCTCGTCGTACAGCGGATGATCGCTGAACAGCGCGTAGGAGCGCAGGATGTTGTCGACCATGAAGCGGTGGTTCTTATAGGAGTTGGTGGCGTGCTTGCGATAGCGCGCCATCAGCACATTCAGGCCATCGATAAAGTAACCGGCACGGGTCACCTTCAGCTCGATCAGCAAGTCTTCCAGTCGGATGTTCGGATCGAACCCACCCACCTTGTCCAGCGCTTCCCGGCGGATCATCAGGGTTGGTGCGGGCGGATAGGGTTTGCGCTCCAGGAACATGTCATCGAAATCCAGACGACGGAACGGCACATCACGGCGCTGACGCTTCTCCGGATACAGATTGCCGTCGGCGTCGATCAGCTCGATGTTGCCGGCGCAGATACCGACCTCGGGCTTGCCATCCATGTACGCCACCTGAGTCGCGATGCGCTCCGGCAGCATGATGTCGTCGGAACCGAATGGCACGATCAGACTGCCCTTTGAACGGGCAATGGCGGCATTGAGCGTGTTGGTCAGCCCCTGGTTCTGCTGAACCTGGAAATCGAAACCGTACTGCGCCTGCAACACCTTGATCCGCTCGACGCTGTCATCCTTGGAGCCGTCGTCGACCACCAGCAGCTCGATGTTCTTATAGGTCTGGTTGAGGACGCTGAGAATGCTTTCCTCGATATAGGGAGCGTGGTTATACGACGCGATGATGACAGTTACTAGAGGTTGCGCATCGCTCATGGTTGTTCCTTGCGGGCCTGTTCCAGGCCGGAGTCGATCAGGTTCAGGTATTCCTGGCGGAACACCTCGATGTCATGTTGTTCCTGGAGATAACGGAAGGACTGCTCGCCCTTGACCTTGAGCTCGTCATCCGACAGCCCGAGGTAGTTATCCAGTGCCGTGATCAGGCTCGGCACGTCTTTTGGCGTAATCGCCAACCCGCCGGCACCTTCGATCAACGGCAGCATGGCCGGCACGTTGGAGGCGATCACCGGCAGGTGCCCGCTCATGCCTTCGAGCAGCGCCAGTCCCAAGCCTTCAGCCAGGGACGGCATGGTCCAGATGTCGAACGCGCGAATGTACTGCAAGGCGATTTCCTTGAAGCCCAGCAGGTGCGCGCGACCGGTCAGGCCCAGGCTTTCGATTTCGGATTTCAGGCGCGACTCTTCGCGGCCGGCACCGATGATCGCCAACTGGGTATTGGGGTATTTGTCTTTGAGGGCAGCAAACGCCTGCAACAGATAGGTGTGACCCTTGACCGGCACCAGGCGACCCAGCGCCCCGATCAAGCGCACCGACGGATCGATGCCCAGCAGTTCACGGGCACGCTCGCGGCTGTGCTGCAAGCCTTCGGCCTGTTCGATGTCGATGGCGTTGGTAATGGCGTAGGTATTCTGGTCGGTGAAACCGCAGTCACAGTCCAACAGGTACTGCTTGACCGCCGGCGACACACCGACGAAGCGCCAGTGACGATCGATCAGGCGCTGGGTCTGGCGACGCCGGTAAAACCGGTCGTATTCGCCAAATCCGTGGGAAATGCCGATGCACAGCGGGACCTTCAACCAGCGGTTGAGCGTCAGCATCATGTTTACCGGCTTGAAGCGGTTACAAATCACCACGTCGAATTTTTCTGCGCGGCAAAACTTGTACAGCTGCCACATCGCCCGCAGGCGCATGCCCTTGAGGGACTTGTCGGAAAACTCGAAGTACACTGAACGGTCGGCCCGGCTCACAGCCTCGCCCGGCCCGGGTTTGCCACGCAGGAATGCCGCCGTGACCTCATAGCGATCACTCGGCAGCGCCTTGACGATCTGCTCCGCGAGGTCGGCAAAATCATGGGCTTTGACGTTGTAGTCAGGCTGCAATTGCAGAACCTTTGACCGTTGACTCATAACTCTCCCCGGTGAAAACCTGTCGCATCGATGACCCAGGCCGGTTCGGCGGCAATACGCCTGACCTCGGCTGGATCGGGTGGAGGTAACCGTGACCACTCGTTGCGTTTCCAGCAAACAAAATGGAAGTACGGAAACCGGCGATCGCCATCGCGATCATTACTCAAACAGCCATTACGCCAATACCAGCGTTGCGGAAAATCATCAGTGCCGTCGTGCCACTTGATGCAGCCACCCGGCGTGCTGAACGCCTCGGTGAATTCGCTGCGCCGACGCCACGGATTGAACTTGCCCACCAAAGTGAACAAAGGCTCGGGGAAATTCTTGCGCCAGAGAAAGATCCGACTGAATGCGCCCTCGTCCAGCGCATGATGCTCCTGATCGGTGAAGCGCTTTCGCCAGTCCTTCATCTGCATGAACAACTCACGTTTGCGGGCGTTGTTGCGCATCAGGCAGAGATGCCCTGCTACCCGCCGCTCGTGAGTCGAGAACAGGTCATAACCGGCCAGACGATCAGGGGTGAAGTAACTTCGCAGGTCACCATACACCAGATCAATATCGCCGAACCCCCAGAAGTCATAGCCTTGCAAGCGGTCGGCATGAATATGCCCCAGCGCCGGCTTGATGTCGCAAAGCTTGTAAGCTGTATCCGGTGCAAAATCGATGCCCAGCCGTTTTGACACCAACCCGCAGTATTCGCTGAACGTCATGAACTCGACGGTGACGTTGGGTGGCAGGTTATCGGGCGTGCCGCAATCGCTGAACAGCAACCAGTCGATATCGGCATTGCGACGACAACTTTCCAGGAAAAACGGCATCCAGAACGGCCATTGGCCGAAATACGGAATCAGAAAAACAATGCGCGGGCGTGGGTTGATCACAGAAGAATCACTGCAGTGGTTTAAGACGCGGCCATGCTAGACAGCGAAGTGCTTCATTTCTGCTGTCGAGATGTTTCATCATGATTCAAAAGCCATAACAATTCATGACGTCTGACCGCCTTGCGAAAAAATTCGTTTTCGCCATAAAGGGGCGGCACTCTACGGGCCAGCAGACGCTGTATCAACCGACGCAAACGTCGCTTGAACGGCATGGGCGGTTGCAGGTCGTGCATCATGCCCAGTGCCATGGCTTTATCACGCTGAAGGTCCAGCGACAGCGGCAGGCAGCAAGGCTGCATCGGTGTGGTCGAGTCGAAGGCCGGCGGCAGCGCGATGCCATGCCCCGCATCGCCCATCGGCCAGCGATCGTTATCGTGCAGATGATTGGCGTAGCCGAGCAAGGTGGTCGGTTGCCATTCCAGGCCTCGCAAGGCTTCGAGGACCGCTTGCTGGGCACAGAGATGATCGGGATGCGGGTCGAGCGTCGGGTGCGGCAGCACGATCACTTCAGGGCGCGCGCGCAGTATCAGTTCACGCAGATCGGCCAGCAGGTTGTTCCAGGTCGGAGCACCGTCGACGTCGCCCGGCAGGGCAAATGGATTCAACTGGCGATACACGCGGGTGTCGCTCAATTCGGCTTCGCGGGAACCCATCGGCTTCGCCGGTGCGGCCTGCATCGCAGCCAGTTGCAGGCAGAAATAACCCAGTTGCACGCAATGCGCTTCAGGCACGCCAGCCCAACGCGGCACAGCGATGCTGTCCCAGGCGCGCAAACGGCCCTTGAGCCGCGCCGCCTCGACCTTGTTCAGGCCGATCTGCTGATAATGCTCGGCTTCGATTTCACCGGCGGTGAGGGTCACGATCCAGGCTTCATCGGCCTGGCTGTATAAACCATAGGCGGCCAGTTCGGCGTCATCGGCATGAGGGGCGATCACCATTACGCGCTGGCGGCGGTAATCCGGTTGTTCCAGCGCCCACAGCACAGGCTCACCGAGCAAGCGGCAGAAGCGTCCGCGCAGGCGCAACTCGCCCCGCGACAATACTTGCGCCTGACCACTGAGGTTCAGGTAACGCAGGCCATTCACACCGCGTTCAAAGGTTTGTCGATCCGGGTTTTCGCCACCCAGCAACTCGACCACCGGGTCGATAAAGCGCCCCAGCCACGTGCTTTTTACCCGCAGCGCCAACACCAGCGTTGCGTCGTCGACCAGCATCACGCCTTCGTCCAGGCGCAAACACTCACCGTCCAGATGCACCTTGGGCTGCGGGGTATAGGGTGGGAAGCTGTATTGGTAATCGTCTTTGGGCGAGTAGAACAGGTGATCGGCGAACCATGCTTCGTGGGCAATCCAGCCCAGCACCACCAGCACCAGCGGCAACCACCACGCCACCAGCACGCCGATGGCAATCAACAGCACCAGCGCGATCAACAGGCCGATGCGTTTGTTGCGCCGATGGCGCTTGAGCAGTTGCTGTTTGCGGCTCATGGGTTCACTCACACGGTGAAGACCGGCACGGGATTGCACCAGCGGTCCTTGTATTCCCGGTCGGCGCGGCCGAAGGAGAACCGCAAGGGTTTACCCAGGGCGCGGGCGTGTTCCCAGGCACTTTGGGTATTGAGAAAACTCAGCACGCTGCCGGGGCTGAACTCGCGCGTTTCGGGATCGACACCGCCATTGATGTACTCGACGCTGATCCACTCCGGCGCCTCGACGCGGTACACCAGTTGAATCGCAATCGGCGCATCGTTGAGGAAAATCACCGAGCCGATCAGCAAGTCCCGCAGCAGCTCGATCACCTCGCCCATGCGCTCGGCGCCGGTGGCCGGGAAGCCCCAGCGACGCTGGAACAGGTCGCAATAGATCGCGCCCAGCTCAGCGCTGGAAAACTCGGCGACCGGCCGCACCATCCCGCCCGCCTCTTCCAGCAGACGCAATTCACGGCGCTGGTTGTAGCGAAACTTCTTCGACAACTCTTCGGGCGTGCGGGCCATCGCCAGTTGCTCAGTTTGCAGCTTGATGCCGGTGAAACGGCCTTCATTGAGCGCCGACAAATAACGTCCGCGATGGCGCAGCGGCGCCTGCGCATCAGCGGCGGCCGGCAGGATCAACTCGGCATTGCCGAGGTCGAACAAGCCTTTTTTACCACGGCGCTTGAGTACGTCTTTGGACAGCGCCAGGTCACGGCCCCAGGTCGGGATAGCGGCTTTAACTTCACCGTTTTTTTCCCAGGCCAGGTAACGCACCGGGATCCCGGCCAACTGTGCCAGGCGTTCAACTACCAGAGGATGGGTCGCGACGCTGCCGCCAAAACGTTGCCAGGCCTGTGCATAAGTCGAGGCGTCGACCACCGCCCAGCCCCGTTCGCGCCAGCCTTGAAATCGGTTAAGCATCAGCCCCTCGGTGCCAGTTCAGTGACGTGCGGCAAATGCCAGAAAGCATCGCGTACCGCGCGGTCGGAGAAACGCTCACGCAGGCGATCGAGCATCAGCTCGGCACACTGGTGACGTTGCTGGTCGTCCATCGCGGCCAGGTGTTGCAGCCCTTGGGCCAGGTGTTCGGCATCGCCCAACGGGAACAGAATGCCCACGCCTTCGACGACTTCCTTGGCCCCACCGCACGCGGTGGCGAGCAACGGTACACCGGCGGCCATGGCTTCCAGCAGCACCATGCCGAACGGTTCGTGATCAGAACTCAGGGCAAACACATCGAAGGCACGGAAATAACGACGGGCATCCGGCACCTGACCGAGGAACAACACGCGGTCGCCGATACCCAGTTCCCGGGCCAGAGCTTTGAGGTCCTCCTCCAGGCGACCACTGCCGAGGATCACCAGTTGACTGTTGCCCGGCAAGCCCGGCAATGCCTCGGCAAATCCGTGCAGCAGCGTGGTCTGGTCTTTGTCTGGGTGCAGCCGTCCGACGTTGCCGACAATCCAGGCATTCGCCGACAGGCCGAGGGTTTCCCGGGCCTCGCGCACCGACACCTGGCTGGTTTGCAATGCCGGCACATCGACACGGTTATAGAGCGTCTGAATCCGCCCGACCGGCCATTTCGGCAGGCAACGGCGCATGTCGTCACGCACCGCATCGGAGACCCCGAGCAGGCTCAGGCGCTTGCGGAAAATATGCGCGAACAGTTTGCGGGTGCCGCGTTTGTAATCGCCAAACGCGTGATGCACACCAATCACCGGCAGCGAGGTGCCGAGCAAGGCGATGTAGATCGGCTTGAAGCGGTGGGCAATGCAGAAACTGAAATTGCGCGAGGCGGCGATCTTGCGCAGATCGCTGATGGCGCCCAGCTTCAGGCCACGAATGGCCTTGGAACTGTATTCCATGAACAGCACTTCATCGGAAGCGCAGTTCGCGGCGACTTCGCTATCGGCGGCCCCGGTCAAAAAGACCGTGGTCACCCGATAACCGGTCCCCGCGAACAGGCTGGCGTACTGCCGGGCGCAGTCCAGGAACGGCCCGTCATAGCCGTGGCAGAACTGCAACACATGGCGTTCAGCCGAGCGTGTCATAAGCGTTGGCGCCCTCTTTGACCACCAGGATGTCTTCCATGATCAGATACTGTAGATCGGAACCGAAGAACATGTTCAGCGCGTCGGTCGGCGAGCAGATCATCGGCTCGCCACGACGGTTGAGCGAGGTGTTCAGCGACACGCCGTTGCCGGTCAGCACTTCCAGCGCCTTCATCATGTCGTAATAACGCGGGTTGTATTCGCGCTTGAGCACCTGGGCCCGGGAAGTGCCGTCTTCGTGGACGACTTCCGGCACGCGGGTCTTCCATTCTTCAGCCACTTCGAAAGTGAAGGTCATGAACGGCGCCGGGTGATCGATCTTGATCATCTGCGGGGCCACGGTGTCGAGCATCGACGGGCAGAAAGGCCTCCAGCGCTCGCGGAACTTGATCTGGTGGTTGATCCGGTCAGCCACGCCGACAGCGCTAGGGCAACCGATGATCGAACGACCGCCCAAGGCCCGCGGACCGAACTCCATGCGGCCCTGGAACCAGGCTACCGGGTTACCGTCGACCATGATTTTGGCGATGTTTTCCGGCATGTTTTCGAGTTTGCGCCAGACCGGCTTGCTCGGATGACGGGCGCACGCGGCGACCACGTCTTCGTTGCTGTACGACGGGCCGAGGTAGACGTGTTCCATCTTCTCGACCGGCACGCCACGGGCATTGGACACGTAGGCTGCTGCGCCGACTGCGGTGCCGGCATCGCCGGAAGCAGGCTGTACGAACAGCTCCTTGACGTCGTCACGGGCGATGATTTTCTGGTTGAGCTTGACGTTCAACGCACAGCCACCGGCGTAGGCCAGTTTGCCGGTTTCCTTGAGCACGTCGCCCAGGTAGTAGTCGATCATCTGCAGCGCAATTTTTTCGAACAGCGCCTGAATGCTGGCGGCGTAGTGGATGTACGGCTCGTCGGCGATGTCGCCTTCGCGCTTCGGCCCCAGCCACTCGATCAGCTTCGGCGAGAAGTAGTAACCCTTGCCCTTCTCTTTATAACGGCGCAGGCCGATCACGTTGGCGTAGTCGGTGTTGATCACCAGTTCGCCGTTCTCGAACGAGGCCAGACGCGAGAAATCGTATTTGCTGGCATCGCCGTACGGCGCCATGCCCATGACCTTGAACTCACCGTCCAGCATGTCGAAACCGAGGAACTCGGTGATCGCGCCGTACAGGCCGCCGAGGGAGTCCGGATCAAAGAATTCCTTGATCTTGTGGATCTTGCCGTTTTCGCCATAACCGAAGAAGGTCGTGGCGTACTCGCCCTTGCCGTCGATGCCGAGGATCGCGGTTTTCTCTTTGAAACCCGAGCAGTGATAAGCGCTGGAAGCGTGGGCCAAGTGGTGTTCAACCGGCTCGATCTTGATTTTCTTCGGATCGAAGCCCAGTTGCTCCAGGCACCAGACGATCTTGTTGCGATAGCGCTTGTAGCGACGGTTGCCCATCAGGATCGCGTCGAGTGCGCGGTCCGGGGCGTACCAGTAACGCTTGGCGTACTGCCAGCGAGCCTTGCCGAAAATGCTGATCGGGGCGAACGGAATCGCGACCACGTCAACGTCGGACGGCTTGATGCCTGCCTGCTCCAGGCAGAACTTCGCCGATTCGTAAGGCATGCGGTTCTTTGCATGTTTATCGCGTACGAAGCGCTCTTCCTCAGCCGCCGCGACCAGCTTGCCGTCGATGTACAAGGCTGCTGAAGGATCATGGCTAAGGGCGCCGGACAGGCCAAGAATCGTCAATGCCACAGGGGTCTAGCCTCTTTAGTCTGCATTCAGGCGACAAGCGCCTCAAAAATTGATGTGCCCCTCGCAAGGGGCGAGAGACAGCTAAAGGGCGGGATTATAGCTTAAAAGCGACGGCAAGCCTCTAGCGGGAAGTGGCAAGCAGCAAGCTCACGCGTTGACAGCAGAAAGACGTCGACATAGGCTCCTGCTCAAATGGACTGGGAGATCCCGGTCGGCGCTATAGCCTCGGTGAGTTCATCGGGGCTTTTCGCTTTCTGAAACAGGGAAAACCTGTTTCAGGACTAGACACATCACCCGCCGGATTACAGAAGCGCTACCCGCGGCCTGCTCGCCAGTAAATACTCAGATTGCCGTCGATAGCCTGGCGATAAATCGTATAGGGCAAGGAAACGGTGTCCATGACCCCCGACAGGGTCAGGTCCAGCAATACAAAGGGGACGAGGAAGCCGGTGGGATCTGGCGGGGCATTCAGGATGCAGAAGTCGTAGGCCAGGCCGCTGTAGATGCGGGGGATGGACTGGCAGTAGGTTTTTTGTTTTCGCAGGCCGCGAGCGGCGTCTTCGTCATCTTGCAGCACCGTCAGCGCGGTCCCGCATCCCGATAAAGCCAGTGAGAATGTACCGATTGCAACAGCCGTTTTTATGGTCAAGGTGTGCCCTCCGTGAACGTCAGGCGAAACTAGCATCGCGGCTCTTCAGCGCACAGTTCACGGGGTCTGGGGATCATGTAGGACGGTTCACAAGAACTTGTCCTCTTAATCTCGGGTGTCTGTTCTGGCCCCATCGCGAGCAGGCTCGCTCCTACATTTGATCTGCGGTGAACACAGAGCCCCTGTGGGAGCGAGCCGGCTCCGGGCGGCGTTCCGACGATAGGGTCGAAGACCCGATTCAGGCCGCGCCAGAGAGGTCTTTGGGCAGACGCTGATCAATGACCTGATACAGCGCACTGCTCTCGGGCCAGTTACGCATGAACCGCGCCCGGTCCCGCGCATACGCTGGGGCAAAGCTCCCTACAGAGCCATGCTGACACATCGAATCCAGATCGATCAGCGCCCAGCGATCCTGCTGCCAGAACAGGTTGTGCCCCTTGAAATCACCATGGCTGATGCGCTCGCGGATCAGCTCGGCAAACAAATGATCCAGCGCCACCAATTCAGCCTCGGGCGCATCACCCTTTTCAACGTACGGCGCAAAGCGCTCGATGATGTCCGGCCCCGGCAGATACTCAGTGATCAAGTACGCCCGGCTGCGCAGCCAGAGAAAACGCTTCTCCAGCAACGCCAGCGGTTTGGGCGTGGCGATGCCGAGGAACGCGAGGCGATTGCCTTCGCGCCACGAGTGCCAGGCACGGCTCGGGCGCCAGAAGCGTTTGAGCCAGTGGGCAAAGCCTTTGATGTTGTAGCGCTTGATCACCAGCGTCCGACCACCAACCTCGACTTTTCCTACACTCGCTGCACCGCCGGTCTTGTACAGATGGCCCTGATCGAGCAAGGCATCGGCCTGTTCCAGCACCGGCAGCATCGCCGCCTCTTCTTCACGACGAATAGCCCGCAAGCCAAAAGGCCCGCGCTGGACGCTGAACAACGAACATTCGCGCCCCACCTTGATCAGGTAGTCCTTCAAGCGCCAGCTGCGAACCTTGTCGATCTGCTTCTGCAACGCTTCCATCGGCAAGGCGTGTTCGCCGTTACTCAGCAGGTAATACACCAGCAATTCTTCGGTGAACGGTTCCAAAGACTTGGGCAACTGGGCGAAGAACACGCCGAGGTTTTCCAGGACTTTCTGCCGTGACAGCGGCTGGCCCGGGGTTTCAGCACAGACGCCGCCGCCATCGATCAGGTACAACCGACCGCGCTGACGCAGGAGGTTGTCCAGATGAAGGTCCTCCTGCCAAAGCCCCTTGCGATGCATTTGGCCGATAGCGCCCAACGCCTCGGCCAGCACGGCCCCTTGCATATCAGCCAGCACCGGCAAGTGTTCGACTTTTTTCCAGGTCTCCCCCAGGCTCTCGGCGCCTTCGAGGAAATCGAACAGTAGCCAGCCGCCCTCGCCCTCTTTCAGGCCGTCCACCAGCAACTGCGGCGTGGTCAGCCCTTGATCGGCGAGCAAACGCACGCCATCCAGTTCACGCTGAAAATGCCGCGCCGCCTTGCCGCCGACCAACAACTTGGCCAGCACCGGCCTGCCGCGCCACACGCCGGCGCCGACATAACGCTGCCCCGGCAATACGCGCAACAAGCTCAGCAACTGCAACTCGGCGGGACCGGCAGCATCGGCCAGTGAAATACTCATCGGCAGGCTCGGGCTGCGGCCCGCGCCTTTCAATTCGGACAAACGCATCAGCGCGCCTCCTTGTGACTGCGTCGCGCGGTGAGGCGCGAAACCCAACTGTCCACCAGCGAACTGTCCCGTGGCTGATCCACATAAACCGCCAGCAATTCGCGCAACTGCGCTTCGGTCCACTCCGGCGCGCGGCGCAGCAACGGTTCCAGGTCCTTGACCCGGTCACGCTGGCCGAACAGCAACGGCCGGGTTTTTTCCAGGTCGATCAACTGCGCCTGATAACCATCCCCCGTGGCCTGGAGGAAAATGTGCTTGGGGTAGAAACAACCGTGAAGCTGGCGCACGCCGTGCAGGCGCCGCGCCAGCTCGCCACAGGCTTTCATGATGGCCGTGTGTTGCGCTTCGCTCAGGTCCGACCAGCGCTGCAACAGCGAATCCAGGTCATCCCAACCGTCCAGCGCGCGGGTCAGCAGAACCGCCCGCACTTCCCCATCGACTTTGCGCTCACCAAAAAACGCCGCTTTCAGCGCCGGAATACCCAGCTTCTGATAACGACTGATGTTACGAAACTCGCGGGCAAAACTCGGTTCGCCGAACGGCGCATGGAAGGTGCGCGTCAGGTAGTTGCTCTGGCGCTTGAGGTAGTAGCCATGACCTTCCAGATCCAGCCGAAACACGCTGCTCCAGCCGCCACCGACGGTGTTGGGCTCATCCACCGCCTCGAGCTGCTTGGCCCACAGTGCGTCAAAAGTGCCGAGGCCATGGCGCTCAAGCAGCGCACGGTCTTCAGCGGCCAGGAAATCAGTCATTCGCGCCCCTCGAAAAATCTCACCACGTGCCGGATGCGTTTTTTGTCGTCGGCATTCAGCCGGTCACGCTGGCGGTATTGCAGGTAAAAGCGCAGGCGCTGGGTGGCCGACAGGTGATATTTCGCCACCTTGTCGAGACAGGCCAGGTCTTTGGTGATCCGGTATTTGAGCCAGAAGCCGCGCCAGAAATCGCCGTTGGGGCAATCGATCAGGAACAGCTTGGCCTCATCGTCGATCAGCAGATTGCGCCACTTCAAATCGTTATGGGTGAAACGGTTGTCGTGCATGGTCCGGGTGTAACCGGCCAACTGACGGCTGACGGAATCGACCCAGGCGCGGTCCGCCAGCTTGGGATCGTGGCGGTCGGCGAGGGCCGACAAGTCTTCGGTGTTGGGCAGTTCGCGGGTGATCATCGCGCCACGAGCATACGCCGCGCCTCGCCGCTCCAGCCCCCAGGCAACCACTTCAGCGGTCGGAATGCCCCACTTGGCGAAGCGCTTGAGGTTCTGCCATTCGGCCTTGACCCGGGGTTTGCCCAGGTAGCGGCGCAGGCCTTTGCCGGCACCCACGTAGCGCTTGACGTAATAATTGACGCCGTTGCGATTGACGCGGATGACCTCGGACAACGGGTCGCGGGTCAGGCGTTCACCCTGAAGCGCAAACACTGCTTCCAGGCTGCCAAAATCTTCCGTCAGATCGCTGTAAGCAGGTTCCAGCTTCCAACCGGGCATCAGAGCGCATCCCCGTATCGCTGTTTACGGTCGTAAAGTTTGTTGGCTTTGCCTTCAAGCCAGGCGAGCAGCGACGCTTCTTCAGCCAGAATCTGGCGCAATGGCTGCTGGAAGTAGCCTTTGAGGAATCGCAGTTTGTCGCGCTGGGTCAGGCCGATGTCCAGGGCCGAAAAGTACAACGCCGCCAGATCCTTGTTGCGCCAGCGCTGGGTAATGGCCGGCCGGGTCTGGGCGCGGTGCAGGTCGATCACCGAGAGCTTGAAGTCTTCAGCCGTCACCGGTTTATCGGTGTGCAGCAGGAAGTGGCAGATGTAGCAGTCGCGGTGGTTGACCCCGGCGCGGTGCATCATGCCGGTCATGCGCGCGACTTCGGCGATCAGCGCGCGCTTGAGTCTGGGCTCGGGCGGGTTCTTGATCCAGTCGATGCTGAAGTCTTCGAGGCTGACGGTGGGCGCCAGTTCTTCGGTGACGATAAACGAGTGTTGATCCGCCGGGTTGCTGCCCTTTTCGCCATAAGCGACGGCGGTCATGGTCGGTACGCCGACTTCTTTGAGGCGCTGAATGGCCTTCCACTCCTGACCCGCGCCGAGTACCGGCAGCTTGGCCGTCAGCAGGTTCTTGAAGATCTCGCCCCAGCCAATGCCACGGTGGATCTTCACGAAAAAGCCATTGCCGTTTACTTCAGTGCGCAAGGTCCGGCGCGCTTCCAGTTCACGGTAAACCTCGCCCTGCAAGCCTTCCACTTCGGTGAACGCATCGCGTCCGGCCCAAAGGCTCTTGAACGGTTCAGCCAGCATCAACTTCATTAAGCGTGCTCCGCCAGAATCACATCGGCCGCGTGCTGCGGCATGCTGTAGAGGTCGGCCGTCTCAGCGAACGCCAGACCGTTGCGGCTCCAGGCCGCCCGTGCTTGAGCGTCGTTCAACATGCCGGTCAGGTACTGGGTCAGCTGCGCCTGATCGAACGGTTCGTCCAACACCAGGCCGGCGTCGGCCTCGGCGATGTAATGGGCGTAACCACAGACCGCGCTCACCAATACCGGCAACCCGGCCACCAGGGCTTCGAGCAACACGGTCCCGGTGTTTTCGTTATACGCCGGATGAATCAGCAGGTCGGCACCCAGCAGGAAACGTGGGATATCGCTGCGCCCCTTGAGGAACGTCACGTTGTCGCCGAGCCCCAAAGTGGCGCTCTGCATCTGGAATAATTTGGGGTCATCCTGGCCAATTACAAACAGCCGGGTGCGTTTCTTCAGATCAGCGGGCAACGCGGCCAGCGCCTTGAGGCTGCGATCCACACCCTTGGTCTTGAACCCGGAGCCGATCTGCACCAGCAGCAGCTCATCGTCCTTAAGGTTGAATTCGCGACGGAAATCGGCTCGGATTTCGGCGGCATTGGCGGGTGCGCGACGGTCCTGGGAGATCCCCGGCGGCAGCAAATGGAAGCGTTCCAGCGGTGTGTCGTAATGCTTGATGAACAGCGGCTGCTGGACTTCGGAAATCATCAGCACTTCCGTCTTGGCGTCCTTGGCGAACACCGCGCGCTCGTACTCGGCGAAGTGCCGGTAGCGGCCCCAACGACGGTACAGCGAGTTGCGCAGGTTCTGCGCCTTGTCTTCAAAGCAACCATCGGCGGCGTAGTAAACGTCCAGGCCCGGCATCTTGTTGAAGCCGATCAGACGGTCCACAGGACGCTTGGCCAGGTCCGCCTCCATCCACTCGCTGAGCTTTTCATTACGGCGATGATTGAAGAACGCCTTGACCGGCGCCACCAGCACTTCGAAACCCGGCGGGACATCGCCTTCCCAGATCAGCGTGTAGACGCGAATCTGATGGCCGCGCTGTTGGCACTCGAGGGCGATGCGCATGAAATCGCGCTGCAACCCCCCGAACGGAAAGTACTTGTACAAGACGAATGCCAATTGCATCAGCGCAGCTCCTCAGCCAGTAACAACGTGCTCAGTCGGGTCGCGACACGCTCGGGATTCAGACGCGTGAAGCACAGGGGCCACTCGCGTTTCAGGTCGAACTGACGGGCATCTTCGGCCGTCGGTTGATACGTACATTTCTTTTGCAGGCACGGCGCGCAGGGGAAATCGCTGGCGATGTGAATCTGCGCCTTGCCGTAGGCGCCGGTCAGGCCCGGGTTGGTCGGACCGAACAGCGACAGGGTCGGTACGTCGAGCGCGGCGGCCAGATGACCGAGGCCGGTGTCCACGGCCACGCAGGCTTGAGCACCAGCCAACACTTTGCCGACACCGGCCAGGTTCAGTTTGGGCAGCACTTCGACATGCCGGAACCCGGCGGCGATGCGTTCGGCCCGGGCCTTCTCGACCGGATTGCCCCACGGCAGCTTCACGGCAACACCGAGATAGCCAACGCGCTCGGCCAGTTCGCGCCAATAGGCCTCCGGCCAGTGCTTGGTGTCCCACGTGGTGCCGTGCAGGAACAGCACATAGGGGTTCTTGCGCGGCAGTTCCACCAGGCGCTCGACGTTCAAGCCGTAATCGCCCAGGCCTTTGGGCAGGTCGTAGCCCAAGGCCAGAGCGAACAATTGACGCACCCGCTCTACCGCGTGTTGTCCACGGCCCACGGCCAGGCGACGGGAATAGAAACGTGCGGCGATGGGCTCGCGCGCCGAGTCCTTGTCGAGCCCGGCGACCGGCGCTTTGACATAGCGCGTCAACCAGGCGCTTTTGAGCAGGCCCTGGGCATCAATCACCAGATCGTATCGGGTGGCGCGAACGCTTTGTTTGAAGCGCTTCCACTCGCCACTCTTGAGGGTTTGCCAGAGGTTCTTGCGCCAGCGACGGATCGCCACCGGGATCACCTTGCCCACGGCCGGGTGCCAGGTCGGGATCTCGGCGAAGCCTTCTTCCACCACCCAGTCGAACGTGATGCCGGGGATCGCCCGCGCCGCGTCGGTCAACGCGGGCAACGCGTGAATCACGTCGCCCAGCGAAGATGTCTTGATCAACAGAACGCGCAAGCTATTTGACCTCGACCACAGTGCCCTGCAACCGCTGCAAGGCTTCGTTCACCGCTTGCGGCATGAGCTGGCGTAGGCAGTTGTAATGACCGAAGCGGCAGGTGCGATCGAAGCACGGGCTGCATTCGAGGCCCAGGCGCACAATCTCGACGTGCTCGGCCAAGGGTGGCGTGAAGCCCGGCGATGTCGAACCGTAGACGGCCACCAGCGGGCGGTTGAGCGCAGCGGCGACGTGCATCAGGCCGGAGTCGTTGGACACCACCGAATCGGCGCAGGACATCAGGTCGATGGCTTCGGCCAGGGAGGTGCCGCCGCTGAGGTTGACCGACTCTTCGCGCAGACCGGGAATCAGCCGTGCGCGGATGTCTTCGCCGACCGCGTGATCGTTTTTCGAACCGAACAGCCAGACTTGCCAGCCTTCACGGATCTTCGCTTCGGCGACCTTGGCGTAGTGCTCGGACGGCCAGCGCTTGGATTCGCCGAACTCTGCACCTGGGCACAGGGCCAACACCGGGCGGTCGAGGGTCAGGCCGAACTTGGCCAGCGCCGCCTCGCGGGTGACCGGGTCGATCTGCAGGCTTGGCCGTGGATACGGTGTCGGCAGTTCGGCACCGCGCTCAAATGCCAGCGCCATGAAGCGCTCGATCATCAGCGGATAACGTTCTTTATCCAGCGTGCGCACGTCATTAAGCAGGCCGTAGCGGAACTCGCCGCGCCAGCCGGTGCGTTTCGGGATGCCGGCGAAGAACGGCACCAGCGCCGACTTCAAGGAGTTTGGCAGCAGGATCGCCTGATCGTACTGGCCGGCCAGGGATTTGCCGATGCGCCGACGCGTCGCCAGCTCCAAGGCGCCATGGCCGAGCGGAAAGCTCAAGGCCTGACGGACTTCGGGCATGCGCTCCAGGATCGGCCGGCTCCATTCGGGGGCCAGGACGTCGATTTCGCATTGAGGGTGGCGTTGCTTGAGACACTGAAACAGTGTCTGCGCCATCACCATGTCACCGACCCAACTGGGCCCAACGATCAGAATTTTCATGTGGTTTCCATAAACGAACCGGGGAGGCATACGCCTCCCCGCCTCGAGAATCACTGCGGGAGCCTGTCGGCTTGCGATGGGTCATCACCTTCAACATTGCTGTCGACTGTCACTCCGCTATCGCGAGCAGGCTCGCTCCCACATTGGGATTTGGTGTGCATCGTTCTGCGATACAAAGCAGATCTACTGTGGGAGGGGGGGGGGGCGCGGCCGGGGGGGGGGGCCCCCCCCCCCAGCCGGGCGGGG
>NZ_JASCOM010000399.1:0-3633 GCF_029959925.1 Pseudomonas sp. PS02303 | reverse complement strand
GCCTGCTCGCGATGACGTCTTCAGCTTCAACATAGAGATTGACTGATAGACCGCTATCGCGAGCAGGCTCACTCCTACAGGGGGATGTGTTCGTTCAGGGAGACCGGGTCAGGTCTGGGGAATCAGATCGTGGCCGCAATCGAGCACCAACCGCGCACCGCCCAGTTCACTGGTGCCCACTTCAAGCGCAAACCCATGCAGGCTGACAATCGCCGCGACGATCGACAGCCCCAACCCGAACCCGCTTTTCTGATTCCCACTCTCGGCACGGTAAAAGCGCTGGAACACCGCTTCGCGTTCGCTTTCCGGGATACCCGGCCCTGAGTCGAGCACTTCGATTCGCGTGTGCCCTGCGTCATTGACCCCGCGCAAAATCACCTCGCCACCGGGCGGGGTAAATTTGATCGAGTTGCTCAGCAGGTTCGCCACGGCTTCAAACAACAGCGCCCGATCGCCGTTCAACATTGGCAGTGACGCAGGCAATTGCAGCTTGAACAGCAGCTCGCCTTCCTCCGCCAGCGGCAGGTAAAAATCATGCAGCTCCTGCAACAACGGCACCGGATCCATCTGTACAAAACCGGAACGCCGCTGGCGGTCCTCCAGTTCGGAAATCCGCAGCAATCCACGAAACCGCGCCATCAAGGTATCGGCTTCACCGAGCACCGAGTCCAGCTGCACGGCCAGCGTCGAGCCGTCATCCGCCTGCTGCTGGATTCGATACAGCTGCGCCCGCAAGCGTGTCAGCGGTGTGCGCAGGTCATGGGCGATGTTGTCGCACACGCCCTTGACCTCGTTCATCAAGCGTTCGATGCGTTCGAGCATGGCGTTGACGATGGCCGCGAGCATGTCCAGCTCATCGCGGCGATTGGACAGTGGCAAACGCCGGGTCAGGTCGCCGGCGACGATGGCCTCGGCGCTGGCCTGGATTGCACGAATCCGCCGCAGCGGACGCCGCCTCAACAGGTGCCAACCGGCGATGCCGGGCAAAATGGTCAGCGTCACGCCCCAGAGCAACGCGTGCAGAATGATCCGGGTCACGGCAAACAACGAACCGTTATCGCGAACCAGCACCAGCCAGCGACCGTCCTTGGTCTGGGTCGCGACCGCGTCGCAACTGTCGGTGGGCAGGCTGGGGTCGTCAGACTCGGCGCAGTCGCCGAGCATGTGGATCTTGCCATCCAGCGGCAAGCCTTCGGGCATGTGCCGCAGCGCACCGCTGAGGTAACGGTGCTGCGAATCGAACAGGCCGTAGGCGTCGATGCCGCGAATGTCGAAGGTCATGCTGACGGCGAGGGCATCGGCCAATTGTTCGCCTTGAAAGTGCGAAAACAGGTGCTGGCGCTGCATCAGCGAGTGTTTGGCCAGATTGTCCAGGTAGGCGGACACCTCGTAGTACATGACCCCCATCAGAATCCCGCTCCAGATCACGAACAGTGAACTGTAGAGCGCGAGCAAGCGGCTGCTGGATGAGCGCCAGCCGTTAGAGGGGTTCAGCAATGACATAACCCGAGCCTCGCACGGTCCGAATCAGTGGGACTTTGCCAGGCGGGTCGATCTTCTTGCGCAGCCGGCCGATGTGCACATCGATGAGGTTGGTGCCGGGGTCGAAGTGATAACCCCAGACTTCTTCGAAAATCATCATCCGCGACAGAATCTGCCCGGTGTTGCGCATCAGGAATTCCAGCAACTTGTACTCGGTGGGCAACAGCGTCAGCAGTTGATCGTCGCGGCTGGCTTCGTGGCTGATCAGGTTCAGCTCAAGATCGGCCACCCGCAGCGTGGTCGCCTGGGCCGTGACCGTGTTCTGGCGACGCAACAGGACTTCAACCCGGGCGGCCATTTCATCGGTGGCAAACGGCTTGGTCAGGTAATCGTCCCCGCCGGCGCGCAAGCCGCGCACTCGTTCATCGACGTCGGAGAGGGCGCTGATCATCAGGATCGGCGTGGCCACGCCCATGGTCCGCAGCGTGGTGACAATGGCCAGGCCATCGAGCTCCGGCAACATGCGGTCGAGGGTGATCAGGTCGTAGTTGCCGCTGACCGCACGTTCCAGGCCTTCGCGGCCGTTGTTGACCCAATCGACGTCGAGGCCGTGGCTACTGAGTTCGGCGACGATTTCCCGGGCGGTCACGGCGTCGTCTTCGATGGTCAAGATGCGGGTCATGGGGCCTGCCTGATTAGAGGTGCTCAACATAGAGCGGCATTTTGCCAAGAAATGACCGCCGGCTTTCTAAATAAAACTTCATGCGCGCTCGCTTTTGATCAATGCATAAAACCCGCTGCTATCCAGCCATCCTTGCAAAATGCAACGGGATTGGAAGTTCAAAATTTATAAGTCATTGAAATTAAACGATTTATTTAAATTTGGCGACTGGCACGGTGACTGCACTTCCTTCTTCGAAGAGTTGTAACACCATCTTTCTGCCTGGAGCGATAAAACAATGAATAGATCCTCTGATGGTTTCTATCCCGCCTACGAAGAATCAAGCACGCTATCGGGTGTGTCCTGGGGCGCGATCTTTGCCGGTGCCGCTGCAGCGGCGGCGTTGTCGCTGATTCTGGTGCTGCTGGGATTTGGTCTGGGATTCTCGGCTGTTTCACCCTGGGCCAATGAAGGCGTGAGTGCCAAGGGCCTGGGGATCTCGACGATCATCTGGCTGGCCGCTACGCAAATCGTGGCATCCGGGCTCGGTGGTTACATCGCCGGTCGCTTGCGGGTGAAGTGGGCCAACATGCACGGCGATGAAGTCTATTTCCGTGACACTGCCCATGGCTTCCTGGCCTGGTGCGTGGCCACGCTGGTCACCGCGACACTGGTCGTCGGTTCGGTCAGCAGCATTGTCAGCGGTGGCGTGCAAGCCGGGGCGAGTGTGGTCGGTGGCGCTGCCAGTGTTGCGACTCAAGCGGCGGGCACCGCGGCGGGTAATACCGACAGTGACCAGTACGGCTATTTCGTTGACAGTCTGTTCCGCGATGATCGTCCGGCTGCCGTCAGCGATGACGCCGCCCGCAGCACCGTGACTCGCATCTTCGTTCGCTCCCTGAGCAATGACGGTCAGCTGTCCGCCGAAGACCGGACTTACCTGGCGCAATTGGTCGCCCAGCGCACCAACCTGACCCAGGCCGATGCCGAACGCCGTGTCGATGAAGTCTACGCCCGCACCCAGAAAGCCGTGGCCGACGCCAAGCTCGCTGCGCAACAAGCGGCTGACACTGCCGCCAAAGTCGCTGCCTGGACATCACTGTGGATGTTCATTGCACTGCTGATCGGTGCGTTTTTTGCCAGCCTTGCCGCGACCTTCGGCGGCCGTCGTCGGGATGCCGTGGTGTATCTGGAAACCGACACCTACGTGACCACCACTTCCGTGCCACCTGTTCGCTAACCCAGGAGAATTACCATGCGCTCATTACTTCTGTTTTTTCTTGGCGTGCCCATCCCGATCATCATCCTGATCGCCCTGTTCATGAATTGATCGACTGAGGCTCTTGCCTCTGCCGCTTCCGCCTCGGGTGGAAGCGGCGTTTTGCTTTCTGGCGGCCAATAAAGCGAAGATGCCCCACTGTGGGAGCGAGCCTGCTCGCGATAGCGGACTTTCAGTCGATGAGGATGTCGCCTGATGCACCGCTTTCGCG
>NZ_JASCOM010000398.1:0-3699 GCF_029959925.1 Pseudomonas sp. PS02303 | reverse complement strand
CCCGGGTCGGGGCGTGCGGAGCGGCGCCGCCCCCCCCCCCCCCGCCCGCCCCCCCCCCCCCCCCCCCCCCCCCCCCCCCCCCCCCCCCCCCCGCTACAGGGTGTTCAGCGGATCGGGAAGCTGTTGAAGTCGACGGAATTCGCCAATCGATTGTCGATCAGGCCAATAAAGCCTTGTACTTCAGGGCAGTTGAAATGCGATTGCATGGCCGCTTCCGATTGCCAGCGGGCGCTGACGGTCCAGCGGTTGCTGTCCTCTGGGCAGCGGTCGACCATATAGGAATCACAGCCCGGTTGCTGACGCAGGGTGTCGACAATCTTTTGCAGTTGCTTACCCAGTTCTTCCGAGCGGCCGGCGGCGGCCTGCACCTGTACGGTATTGATCACTTCGTTGGACATTGCTCACACTCCTGAATCAGGCCGGACGAATCCTGCTCACTGAGGGATAACGCTTACGCAGGATAGGCCTGCACCTGTGGACCGCCAATAGCCAATCGCTGGATAAAGCCGCAGACCAATCGATCAGGCCACCTGCTGCAAAATGTCGCGCAAACGGTCCAGGGCGATGTCGATGTCCAGGGTTTCGATGGCGCCAAAGCCCAGGAACAGCCCGGCCCGTGGCGCTTGCTGGTAGAAAAAGCTGTCGATAGCGTAGAGGCCGACTTCAACCTTTTTCGCCAGTTCGATCACCAACGGAATATCGATAGGCACTTTGCACATCACCACCATGTGAAACCCGGCCGTGGTGGGCACGGGTTCAAGCCAGGGCGAAAGGTCGCCCGCCATGCGCGACAGGATCCGCTCGCGACGTCCGGCATAGATCGTATGGCAGCGCCGGATGTGCTTGAGCAGGCAACCTTCGGCGATGAACTTGGCCAGCGCCCACTGGGGCAGGGTGGAGGTGTGCAGATCGGTCAGTTGCTTGGCGCGGATGACGGCTTCAAGAATCGCCGGCGGCAACACCGCATAACCGAGGCGCAGCTCCGGCAGCATGGTTTTCGAAAAGGTCCCGACGTAGGCGACGATGCCGCGCTCATCCATGCTTTGCAGTGAATCGGTCGGGCGGCCTTCGTAGCGAAACTCGCTGTCGTAATCGTCCTCGATGATGATTGCGCCCAACTCATAAGCCCGTTCCAGCAGCGCAACCCGGCGTGCCTGACTCATCGGCATGCCCAGCGGAAACTGGTGGGACGGCGTGACGTAAATCAGCCGGGTGCCCAAGGGAATCTTGTCCACCTCAATCCCTTCGGCATCCACCGGCACCCCGATCACCGTGGCCCCATGGGTGCCAAACAACAGGCGAGCCGGCGGATAGCCGGGGTCTTCCATGGCGACAATGCTGCCCGGACGGGTCAGCACCCGCGAGATCAGGTCCAGCGCCTGTTGCGCGCCATTGCACACCACCACGTCTTCGTCCTGGCAATTGACCCCACGGGAAAACGCGATGTGCCGGGCGATCGCGTTGCGCAGTGCCGGCAGGCCTTCGGGCAGGCTGTAGAAGCCCTTGGAACCGGCAATCTGGCGCAACGCGTGAGAGGTGCAGCGCCGCCAATCGTCCTGCGGAAACTGGCCTTTGCTGGTCGCCCCACCGATGAAGTCGTAGCGTAACGAGCCCTCCAGGGTCGGGTGGCGCAGAAACACCGGCAGGTTGCGCCAGGACTCGATCACCTCGAAGCTCGCCAGCTGCGAATGGCTTTGCTTGGGGGCGGCTTTGGCTGTCCGGGCGTTGACGAACGTGCCTTTGCCGATCACCCCGGTGAGGAAGTTCTCATAGGTCAGTTGCGCGTAGGTGTCGGAAATGGTCTTGCGCGAAATGCCCAGCTGTTCGGCCAGCAAACGGCTGGGTGGCAGTTGCGTCCCGGCTGCCAGGCGGCCGGATTCAATGGCGCTGCGCAGTTGGTTGTACAACTGGCCTGCCAGGTCCTTGCGGCCGTTGATGACAACATGAAGTTCCATACCGGCGAGGCTCCTGGAGCGATTGAGGCGCGTGTGCGTCGCGCCAGATTACCCGCATGAGCCGCCGTGCAGAAGTTGCGTGGGCGAAAAACCCGGGATTGGTCTGCCGCCGAATGGTCCACGGCTTTTTCGCCGAATTGGATCTGTAACGCCGCTGCGTCAGCGCCTACCTTGGGGGTCTTCATTTGATCCAAGAGGGTCACCCCATGAGTTCCCGCCTGGATTACTACAGTGCGTCGCCCAAAGCGATGAAAGCGATGATTGCCATGGAGGCCTTGACCAGCAACCTCAGTATCGAGCCAGCCTTGCTGCATCTGATCAAGATCCGCGCCTCGCAACTCAATGGCTGCGCCTTCTGCACCGACATGCATTCAGTGGACGCGCGCCGCCTTGGCGAGACGGATCGGCGCTTGTATTCGATTGTGGTGTGGCGCGACAGCGGCTTCTTCAACCCTCGTGAACGCGCGGCGCTGGCCTGGACCGAAGCGGTGACCTTGCTTTCCGAAAGCCATGTGCCGGATGACGTCTACGCCGTGGCGCGTGAGCAGTTCAACGAAAGCGAAATGGTCGACTTGACCATCGCGGTCACCACTATCAACAGCTGGAATCGCCTGGCGGTGAGTTTTCGGCAAAGCCCCAGCAGCTGAATCGATTTTCCGCCGTAGGTGTCACGTCAGGTTCATAAACGCTGCGCAGGATGAGGGCTTCAAGGATAGATCGACAGGAGTCATTGATGTCATTCATGGAATCCACCCACGCCGCCGGTATCGATCCGGTACTGGCGCAGTCTTTCCGGGTCAGCGCCCGTTGCGGCTGTTTCATGCAAGCGGCCCGCAGCCTCAACATCAAATCAACTCAGTTGCGCAAACACCTCGCGCAGCTCGAAACGCAATTGCAGTGTTCGCTGTTCAATCACCAGGACAACGGCCTGGCCTTGAGCCGTGAAGGGTTGCAGCTTCAGGCGCAATTGATCGCCCTGGCCCATGAACACGACGTGCCGGTGATCGAACAGCCGCTGATTCGGTTGGCTGTGGCCGAGTCGATCCTGCACGACATCCTGGGCCGCGATCTGGTCTCGTTGCTGCGACGCAACGCCAGCGTGCGCCTGGACATCATCACGCTGGACAGCGAACTGTCGCTGCGAGCGGTCAGTGCAGATGTGGTGCTGTGGCTGGCAGGCACCGAGTCACCGCTGCCGGGCCCGAGTTTCCCTGTCAGCGAGCCTCAGCCTTTGGCGCGACTGGATTATCTGCCGCATATCGCCAAACGTTATTCACGGGTAGCGGCCCGCCCCGACAGCCTCGATGACCTCGCTGACTTCATGTTGGTGCAATGGCAGCCTGATCGTCAGATCGAGAGTTTTCGGCCGTGGAATGGCGTGGTCGATCAGCGCCTGGCCGGCGTGGTGCAGTTGCATTCTTATGAGCTGATGCTGGAAATGATTCGTTGCAGCGCCTGCATTGGTTTGCTGCCCAATTACATGAGCCAGTTTGACAGGGGGCTGGTCGGGTTATCGGGGTTGTTCGACCAGCCGATGCAGCGCCAGGTGTGGATGGCGGTCAATGCCGAGTCTACGGGGCAGGCCGAGGTGCAGATGATCGTCGAACTGATTCACAACACCTTCAACGAGCGGCGGGAGTGGTTCGAAGCCTAACCCCGATCCAAACTGTGGGAGCGAGCCTGCTCGCGATAGCGTCGTAACATTCAATATCCAAGGTGACTGACCCGCCGCTATCGCGAGCAG